>NZ_JBHIOH010000022.1:0-1052 GCF_042195375.1 Bartonella sp. CL100XZDX
CCCAATAATCCATTTGTTGAAGTTTCCAATCAAGTCTACGCACGTCTCAAGCGTGCTAATGCTGTAAAACCTTTTGTTGGTGTCAAGACAACAGCAAAACCTGACAAGACGGTTGAACAAATTAAGAAAATAGAACAAGAAGCTGTACAAACATCATCTGAACCAGTGACAGAGGAAACCTCACTCGAAAAACCAAAGGAATCTAAAACTTCCAAGTCATCAACACCTACCCCCAAAAAGGCTTAGACGTTGAAATTAATCATCCACCAAAAATGGTATCTTCAACAGGTAAAAGATACCTTCACAAACCTTCAAGCACCACGCCTTAACTGGGCTCTGCGTAATGCTCTAAACACTGCAGCAAAACAAGTTGAACGCTTTACTGAAAAGCAAGTTGCAGACATCTCATCAGCCCAAATAAAGCGTATAAGAAGAGGTGTTTATATTAAAGAAAAGGCGACAGCAAGGTTTCTTGAGACAGATATCATTGGTTCTGGAACACCGATACCTCTTAAATTTTTTAAAGCAAACGAAACAAAACGCGGCGTAACTTACACACTGTTTGGAAAGAAAGAAATCTTACCCCATGGTTTTATCAAGGGAGGCAGTTTTCCAAAGCGTGTTGAATTGAAAATGGGAGGGAATGTGTTTCAAAGAGATGACGGAGATCAATTCCCCATTGCAAAACAAGAAGGACCTTCAATTGCTAAAGTGATGTCCAAGCCAGAGATTGCAAGTGCTATCGCACAATATGCCAGTGAACGATTAACCAAAAATATACAGTACCAACTTGCTCGTCAAGAATACGCTGCCAAGATGAAAGCTAAATAATGTTCTTAAGCTATGTCAACACACTACTCACTTTAATTGTAATTTTTAAAGCAGATTATCACTTGCGCTTCGGTTTTCTCCATAAAAAAGTCAATAAAATCAATGTAAAAGGTACTTCCCAGCGGGTTGGCTTCGTTGCGGGGCAGGCGAGCGCGAACTATCGCTAGCGACAGAATTTTCAAATTGACTGTACATTGTACACTTAACTCATTGATAAATAA
>NZ_JBHIOH010000023.1:0-1521 GCF_042195375.1 Bartonella sp. CL100XZDX
CTATCGGACGATTTCTCATGCAAAAAGCCACTTGATGACGATTGTGCTTGCTGATCCAAATGTTCTTGGGCGCCTTTGATAGTAATCTTTCCCCCAGAGTGAATAGTAATATCCGCTTGTTTCTGATCTCCTGGTGCTTTCTCTTCTGACGTTTCCTCTGCCTTACCGGCTACGAGCGTCGAAGCTACAACTTCCGTGTTGTTTCCGGAATCAATGGCAATGCCTTCACCCCCAGATATGAGTGAACCGGAAACTTGAGTAGCATCCATCTTGTTATGCTCAGATTTGCTGCTACTAAACACCCCACCCTCTTTGTGGTACGACATCTCATAATGTAAGCTATCCTCTGCATTGGTGATCAGGACATCATTGCTGGCTTTCAGCCCTACCTTGCCATCAGCCGCAATGGAACTGCCTGTGATGCTAAGGTCATGCGATTTCCCATCCTGCCCTGCAACAACAGTGGTGTCACCTCCCGATTTTATCGAAGAGCCAACCGCATGAGAGGCTTGCATGTCCACTTTCGTGTTTTTGGTGCGAAGATGATACTCCATCTCATCGTTTCTTACCCCTATCGCTATTTCCCCTTGGGCACCAAGAGCAACATTACCCTTGGCATCTATATCGGAAGCAGCAATATGAATATCGCCACCCGATAGAACAGTGGTCTCTTTTCCAGAACTTAAATGAGAGCCATTGTGCAAGGCAACATGAGATGTTTGATCCCCGCGATGGCTATTGGCACTGTTGCGTGTGGCATCAATCGAAACATTCCTCTCAGCTTGCAAGAGGAGTTTATCCGTTGCTTGAACATCAGAGCCTAGAATATTCAAATCTTTTCCAGAGGCAAGTGTCGTCGAGCCACCAGAGTTGACTTCTGATTTATGATGCATGGTGGCATCACCCTGTTCATCATGGTAATGGGTTTCTGCTGAACCGATCGTCAAGTTACCTTCTTCTGTAGCCATGGCAAGATCACCTCCGGTAGTGATCCCCACCCCTGAGGCGGTGATATCTTGTTTGGCAATCACCGTTGCATTACCACCAGCAGAAAGCGCCTCGGTGTTTAATACTGTCTCCACGCCGTCAACCGTTGTGCGCCCTGCATCCAAACGAATATTCTTCTCCGCAAGGAGAACAGCATCCCCACCAGCAGCAAAATGCCCCCCTTGACTGAGGATATCCCCGCTCTGCACAGACAAATTATGGGTAGCACTTATCCGCCCTGAATTCACCACATCTTTGCTGGTGATATTGACATCATCGCCCATGATCAAAGCCCCAGCAGAAACAAAGGAGGCTCTGTCTTTTTCAGGGATATAAAGCACCGGAGCATAAACATCCATGCCCTTGACCTGTTGGCGCACATAAATCACCATCGGGGCTTCTAGGGATGCCAATTGTTCTTCACTCAAAGCCTCACCAAAGGGGAGATTGTGTGCTTTTGCATAGTCTGCCCCGACATCCAGCAAGGTTTTGACTTGTTCAATGGCATCACTTCCAGGAATAAAGGAACCTTTG
>NZ_JBHIOH010000024.1:0-2716 GCF_042195375.1 Bartonella sp. CL100XZDX
GAACGAAAATGGTGTGATTTCGTAAGCTATGACCCACGTTTTACGGGGGAATTCTTTCACTTACGCATGAAAGTCAAGCGTGTTCTCCGTGATGATCAACAAATTGAACAGATCAATCAAGCTGTTGAAACCTTTTTAGCAGAGATAGAACGAGAGATAAAACAACTCTCAACAAAAGCTGCTTAACCTTATGGGGGTGTTTTGTTCCCCGCATATCTACGAGCACCCCCACCCTTCCTAACAACTTTCAACACAAGCGTGATTCACGCCACACGTGAATTGCATCTCAATGTAAGGAGAAAAGATATGGCGCCTCGTCCAGCGGCTATAACGCAACCAGCCATTGCACGCGCTTTAAGAGAAGCTAAAAAACAAGGTTGTGAACTCGTAGAAATCAAACCTACCGGTGAACTGCTTATCTATCTTANGCTCTCTAAGATCTAAAATACCATGCCAAAACCACGCCCCCCTCATCTCGTTAAACAAATTACTCAACATGGCAAAATTGTATGGTATGTACGTATTGGTCATGGCAAACGCATTAGAATACGCGGTACCTATGGAACGCAAGAGTTTGTTGATAACTACAAAAGCGCACTTGCCGAGTTACAAGGGCTTATACTTCCTAAATCCAAAACCGGTAAACTTGTTGAAGGTTCATTTGCATGGCTGCTTAAACAATACTTTAACAGCTCTAATTGGCATAGTTACACTAAAGCTACAAAAAAACAAAAAGAACTCATCCTTATGAAGGTATGTGATACTATAGGAAACATTCCATACCAAGCAATTGAAAAGAAGCATATTATAGCCGGTGTTGAACGGCGTAAAGAAACACCAGCAATGGCTAGAAACTTTCTGAAAGCCCTTAATGGACTTTTTAATTGGGCAATTGATCAAGGTCTTTTAGAAAATAATCCAACAACAGGAGTAAGAAGACCAGCTCTTAACAACAAAGATGGATTTGTTGTTTGGACAGAAGAAGATGTTGAGAAGTATTATCAAAGATGGTCCCATGGTACCCATGAACGCGTTTGGATTGATGTCCTTTTGTATACGGGTTTGCGTCGTGGTGATGCGGTCCGCATTGGCTGGAAAGATGTAAAGAATAACATCATTCATCTTAAAACAGAGAAAAGTAAATTCCAAACAGATGTTTTTCTTCCCATTTTACCGGAATTAGCCAAAACGCTTGAAGCAGGTCCTATTGGAGCAGAAACATTCATTTGTGGTAAAGAAGGTAAAAAACTAGTTAAAGAAAGTTTTGGCAACCTTTTTCGTGAGGCTTGTAACGTAGCAGAAATCAAAAAATCAGCACATGGCTTGAGAAAATTAGCAGCAACACGCGCAGCTAACTCTGGTGCAACAGTATCACAACTCAAAGCAATTTTTGGCTGGACAGATGACGCTATGGCATCTCTTTACACAAAGAGCGCAGACCGTAAAAAACTTGCTCTTGAAGCCATAAAAAAGCTTCAAAAAGATGAGGGATAGAGGCAAAAAAAACTCAATAGAATCAAGATTCACCTATTCCCTCATATTAGACATAACTATTTTATTTTACTTGCTTTTTATTTGCTCTCTGGGGGCACCATTTTTTTGTAAATAAATTTTTTATTTTACACATGCTTGTAAATGAATCGGCTTTTAAAACCTTGTCTGTTAAAGTTTATGCTTTCTGCTTCTGCATAATTTAGCGTTTTTAAGTTCTATTCTTGAAAAACTATGTAATACCTTAAAAAACTATCTATTGATCTAAGCGTATTGTTCAATAATTTTTTCTTCCATTCAAATTAACTTTTTGCTTATCCCACAGAAAAAGCATTATAAATATACCTAATTTCCAGTCATATCTAGAAGAAATTTTAAACTATCGATGCAAATCTTACATAAAATTTTATTCAAATAGTGCAAATCATCCATTCCCTCCAAGGTACTCTTTAGACGCACTAAATATCTGAATATTTTTATTTAAAAAATTAAAATCTTTTAAAGAGCTTTCTTATTGAATTGTACTTAATTTAAACTCAATAAAAACTTTCCTTGAATATATATGTCATTCTTACAAATTTATCTCTCATAAACTGTTAGAATAATAACATTTTCTTTTCGCCAATATGAACGATCTAAATAAAATAAATATCTGGAAAGGTAAAATAATTCAAAAATACACGACCGGAATTTAATATAATTTATCAAACATTTTCAACTAAACATTTCTTATTATTACGAAAACGATTGTTAGAACTTAAAAAAATATTGCTTTATAAAAAACTTTTAAACAGGAAAAAAATGATAAATATCATAATTACCTTTCATTTTTTCAGAAAAAACTATCATGTTTAGAAATGAAACTCTTAGATAACACACTCAAAGAATTAACTTATGAAGAATTATTTTAATTGAAACTTAAATAGTTTTACAAAGAACGCTTTAAAATGCGTATTAAAATGATTGACCTTTTACAAGAAATTTGTCAAAAAGCATATCTAGTTTGGAGGGGTGGCCGAGCGGTTTAAGGCACCGGTCTTGAAAACCGGCGTGCAGGAGACTGTACCGTGGGTTCGAATCCCACCCCCTCCGCCACAGCACTTTTATCATGCTATAACTTTTTGATTCTGTGTGTATGTAGTGTATGTAGCTTGCCAGCGGGTTTTGTATATTTTGCCACTAGGTTTTGTACCAATTTATTTTTTCTCAAAGAGTTTTAAAGATG
>NZ_JBHIOH010000025.1:0-2186 GCF_042195375.1 Bartonella sp. CL100XZDX
TTTTAGGGTTGAAAGAACGGTATTTTTTCTTGCAATAGTTAAGCCAATCAGATTCCCATGATTGTTGTACTGGCTCATATTCCACCGTTTGCGGAGCTTCATAAATTATCTGTTCTTGTGGAACCTGTTGATATACAATTTGATGCTGTGGTGCGGTTTGATAAACAACTTGTGGCTGTTCTGGTTTTTTTAAAATTTTGCCGAGAAGTGCACCTGCTGCAAGAGCAAGAATGCCTATTGCTAAAGCTTCTCCTGAGTTATTTATATTAATACTACTGTGTTTTGTCTTTTTGCGCTCGACATAATGATATGTCTTGTGTTCAACATGATGGTGTTGTTGTGCTCCCCATTTATGGCTAACATAATGACGCTTGTGGGGATTATCAAAAGAGCGATGTTCACTATGAGAAAAATGGGAGCTAAAATTGTGAGCTGGTAAACCAGCCTCCCTCCTCATATCATAGCTATGATACCATGCCATATCTGCAAGCGTTGGATTTAATGGTATCAAAACGGTTGCAGTAGACATTGCTGATAATATCGCTAATCTGAAGAGTTTTTTCATAATGATGCTCCTTGTGTAAATTCGTATTTTTCATATCCTACACGTGTCAAACTGAATAGAGCCTGAACAATTTTGTACTTTATTGTGACAAAAAAATAAAAATTAATTTAGTTAAAACATTGCCGGTACAGTAAAATAAAATCATGACAAAATTTTGATTTCAATTAATGTACTCTTCTTAAGGTTAATTAAGCAGCTTGTATTGAGAGCATCAGATTTTTTACTATTGGTTATAAATTCTTTATTGATGAGTACTTTTTTATTACTTGATACAATATGAATTGAACAATAGGTGTATGAATAAAAGTTATCCTTTTTTATTATAGGCTTATGGTGCTAAGATAAAATCTTATTTGTGTGATAGAATACAGTCCTGTTTGACTACTCTCTTGTGAGGTTAAATATTGAGTTCGATATCAGATTATAACTGTATAAGATAATATATTGCGGGAACTTTTTTTGATATATGGGAAACATTCTCTTTAATTTTTTTGTGCTCATTTAGGTTTTAGAAGTGTTTTTGGCATGTTTTGATAGTTTTAGGGATTTTTTTATAACGTGGTTTAACAAGAAAAATTGCTAAAGGGGGAACATCAATAATAGCGCGTAAGCCCCCTAGAGGGCTATCATCCAATTGAATATTGCCTCCATGGCTACGTGCTATATCTTGAGCAATAGAAAGGCCGAGTCCTGCTCTACTCGCATCTTGATTTTGTGTTTTATCAAGTTTAAAGAATGGCTTAAAGACTTCTGTGCGCATATTTTTATGAATCCCAGGTCCATCATCATCAATAGTTATGATGAAAGATTCTTGTTGGGATATGGCTGTTAGTTTGACAATATTAGCATGACAAAATGCTTTTGATACAAGATTGCTGATGAGACGCGTGAAGGCATGTGGGCGTACTTGTATTTGTGTAGGGCTTTCAATGGTGTAGGAAAATTGACGTTTGTGAAGATGCGCATCGGTAGAGAATTTTTGCATAAGAGCATTTAAATCAAAAGTTTTAATACACTCACTTCCTTCACTACGGGCAAAAGCAAGGTAATTTTCTAACATATTTTGCATGTCGCTCACATCTTGCTCAAGCGGCTTAATATCAAAGTCAGTATTTGCTAACGGTAGTTGAAGTTTAAAACGGGTGAGAATGGTTCTTAAATCATGGCTTACACCCGAAAGCATTATGGTGCGTTGTTCGATATAGTTAGAAGATGGTGAGTGTGTGTATTTTGCTAGACATGAGTTTAGGGTTTTGCATACACTAGGGCATTCCCTTGGTCATGTTATTTATTTCAATGAAAAAGAGCGCTTAGCCCTCTTGGGTGATGTTCTCTTTCGTGGTTCTATTGGACGTACGGACTTCCCCTTCTGTTCCTATGAAAAATTGATACAATCTCTTCGAGAAAAAGTTTTACCCTTAGGCGATGATGTTTGTTTTATTTGTGGGCATGGTCCTAAAAGTAGCATAGGCTATGGGCGCCAAAATAATCCTTTTCTTCAAGATTTTAATATATGAGCAAACAAAAAAACGCTTTGCAACGTTTTTTTGTGCCATTTAAGACTTTTTAGTAGGGCGGAACAGAAGTTAATTTATTGGGGCATAACAAACGTGTTCCAAAC
>NZ_JBHIOH010000026.1:0-101422 GCF_042195375.1 Bartonella sp. CL100XZDX
ATAGATTTTTCCCGTTTTGTGGACGCCGTAGAGAATAGCTTCTCACATCTTAAAAGATGGTTAACAAAAAGTTAGAACATCGTAGAATTAGAGACCCTTTGGACCTCTGGTTTTGCTAAAAAACCACTCCGAAAAGAACTCTTGATTCGTAATAATTAGAGAGACGTGTTGCAAAATCCTATTCCCTAACTTTTATTTACGCGTCCCTCACTGTAAAAAATATATGGAAAATCAATAGATTGTGTACAGTAAAAAGAAACATGGTACGCCCAAGGGGAATCGAACCCCTGTTTCCGCCGTGAAAGGGCGATGTCCTAACCGCTAGACGATGGGCGCAAACCAATGATGAGGCTTATAGAGAGGATCTTTTTACTTCGCAAGCCCTCTGTGTCATTTTTTTTGAAAAAAGTGTGTTTTATTGAATAATTTTTGAGAAACTCTTGTTTGAATCATCTTATTTTCTAAGATTTTTTGTAGAAAAAATGTAAAGTTATCATCATTGATAGAAAGTTTTGATGTGGGTATCATCTCAGCAAATGATATTTGCATTTATTTTCAGTTTGAAAAGTAGGCAAAAATGATCAAAACAGCATTTTAAATGTATTTATTTTTTACATATTTTATCGTTTGTTATCTTTGTTGTCACATGAGAATATTATTTAACTTGCTTGAAAGAGCCTTTATACGGAAGATTTCTCATTTGAGCTTATCATAAAGCAAAAACTGTATAATTTATAAAGTAGAAATACAATATTTATTACCAAATTAACAAATAATACCAATCATACAAAAGTTTTTTTATGAATAATACATAGATTACTTACAATTTAACAAAATATAAATAGATACCTGTATAATAAAAATGAAAATATTAAATCAATTTTTATAGAATATATTAAAAATATTTTTTTATATTTACTTTTACATGTCTGTAATAAATTTAAGATTAAAAACCCTTCATTTGCTCTTTTATATATTGAGAAGGTTCTTGATTTGAAAATGAATTAGCGTGGATAAAGGGTAGATTGAGTTTTTTCTCATTTCAATTCGCTAGTTTTTTAAAGAGGTGGCAATAAGTTGAGATAAAATATTCGAATTTTGAAAATTTATTCTCTATATTTATAATATTTCAGAATTATGGTGTGCGCATATTAAGTTTTGTTTTTTACTTTAATGTAAGGTTCTATTTTGATATATGAGTGCGTTAAGATTTTGCATTAAAGATTTATATTTAAAGCTATGGAATGGTAGGAAGAAATGTGTTATTATTTACTGATCTACTTTATTTTATCCATTCTCTTAATTTATCATATAAAAGAATGTTTTTTGTTCCATACTTGTTGATTTAGAAGAGATGTTTTATTCTTTCTTACTAAGTCTTCAATATTCTTTAACTTGTTATTGATTATTTTTTAGAACTTTTCTTTATGAAAACTTGCATTTATCAGTTTTACAGATTTTCATTCTGAATTAAATATTTTATAAAGATTCTGAAATCTTTGAAGACAATAAATATTATATTTTTAGGAATGTTGATTGAACAAGCGGGGATAATTCTATTGGAAAAATGAAGTGAATAGAGCGGGGTATTTCTTTTGTTCTTATGGATGTAAATATTCTTTGTGTTGATTGGCACATCATTTAAACGATTTTTCAATGAAGATAGGGATCAGTGGTTAATAATGGCAGAAGCTTTAAAAGTTGGTGTTGCGGGACTTGGTACGGTTGGTACTTCAGTTGTTCGAGCTCTATGTGAAAAAGCGAATAGTTTAGCTTGTCAATGTGGGCGATTCATCAAAGTTGTTGCTGTTAGTGCGCGCGATAAAGGCCGCAATCGTGGACTTGATCTCAGTGATATAAAATGGTTTGATTCACCTGTGGAGTTGGCTGCTTCTGATGAGATTGATGTTTTTGTAGAGTTAATTGGTGGTGAATTGGATGTGGTGTATACCGCTGTTAAGAGAGCGCTTGAGGCGAGACATCATGTTGTAACAGCCAATAAAGCTCTTCTTGCTCGACATGGAGTAGAGCTGGCTATAATTGCAGAAAAAAAAGGTGTTTTTCTTCATTTTGAAGCAGCTGTTGCAGGGGGGATTCCTGTCATCAAAGCGATGAGAGAATCACTTGTTAGTAATCGCATATCGCGAATTTATGGTATTCTCAATGGAACCTGTAATTATATATTAACACGCATGTTTACGGAAGGTCTTTCATTTAAAGATTGTTTAGCAGATGCACAGAGACTTGGGTATGCTGAAGCAGATCCAACTTTTGATATTGAGGGAAATGATACTGCTCATAAATTAGCTTTGTTGACAAGCTTGGCATTTGGAACAGCTATTTCGTTAGATGATGTTTATGTTGAAGGAATTCATAATATTTCGCAAATTGATATTCGAGCAGCTGATGAATTGGGGTATCGGATTAAGCTTTTAGGGGTTGCATTAAAAACGGATTCTGGAATAGAGCAACGCGTTCATCCAACAATGGTACCAGCATCCTCAATGATTGCACAGATAAATGGTGTAACCAATGCTCTTTCTATTCAAAGTGATTTATTAGGTGAATTACTGTTTTCTGGTCCTGGCGCTGGAGGAAAGGCAACAGCATCAGCCGTTATTGGTGATTTGGCTGATATAGCAAAAGCGCGTTCTGGTTTTCAGTATGCACCTGTTTTAAGACGCCCAGCATTAGAACTTGCTCCTCATAAAAAAGCACGTATTTCGCATCATGCAGGTGGTTATTTTATTCGTTTAAATGTTCATGATCGTACTGGTGTTTTTGCCGCGGTCGCAAGGCATATGGCTGATAATCACATCTCATTGGAGTCGATTGTTCAAAGATCTTTTGTAGAAGATCAAATTGAAAAAACAATTATTTTAATTACGCATGAAACAACAGAGGTGAATGTACGACAGGCACTTGCAGAAATTGAAAAAGATGGACATCTTGTTGCAAAATCTCAATTTATTCGTATTGAACCTATGGCAAAGAATTGATAACTTTCTTGATAATAAAAACGCACGCTTGAGTTCTTTTATCTCTTGTGGAAAATTTTCATCTTTGCCAAAAAACTTTATTCTTAGTATTTAATAAGGACTCATATTTTTCTGGTATTCATTCGGTAGGATTTTTTCATATGCCCACAACTCAGAAGATTTTAAATGGACTTGATCGTATTTTGACGCTTGAATTGGTACGTGTTACTGAACGTGCTGCTGTTGCTGCTGCACGCTGGCGCGGACGTGGCGATGAAAAGGCAGCGGATCAGGCTGCTGTAGATGCAATGCGGCAAGAACTTAATCGATTGCCTATTGATGGTACAGTGGTGATTGGTGAAGGTGAGCGGGATGAAGCGCCTATGCTTTATATTGGAGAAAAAGTAGGTCTTCAAAGTGGATTGGCGATCGATATTGCACTTGATCCACTAGAGGGAACAACACTTTGTGCTAAAAATATTGCCAATTCTTTGGCAGTAGTTGCAATTGCTGAAAAGGGTAATCTCCTTTACGCTCCTGATGTTTATATGAACAAAATTGCTATTGGTCCTGGTTATCCAAAGGGAATAGTCGATATAGATGCTTGTCCTACCGATAATATACATGCTCTTGCGAAGGCTAAAGGAGTGGCTGTTAATCAGATTGTTGTTTGTATTATGGATAGACCTCGTCATGAAAAATTGGTTGATGAAGTACGAGCGACAGGGGCGTCGATTCGCTTGATTGGGGATGGAGATGTGGCTGCTGTTATTGATACAACTGATCCAGAAGAAACAGGTATTGATATCTATATGGGGATTGGTGGAGCACCTGAAGGTGTTTTAGCTTCTGCTGCTTTGCGCTGCATTGGAGGACAGATGCAAGGTCGTTTGCTGCTTGATACAGAAGAGAAAATTGCTCGCGCAGCTAAAATGGGGATTAGTGATCCCAATAAGGTTTATACAATGGAAGAAATGGCAAAGGGTGATGTTTTGTTTTCAGCAACAGGGGTGACAGATGGTAATATGCTTTCTGGTGTTAAATTTACACCTCACTACATTCAAACGGAAACTCTCGTAATGCGCTCCCATACGGGTACAGTTCGTAATATTAAAGCACAGCATAGAGATCATTCAAAATTTGATTAATGTTTTCTTTTTTTGTCACTAAAAATAAAAGGAGTTTTTTTAGGAAATACGCTCCCATGAAGCTACTTTCATGGAAGCGTTTATAGATATGGGAATACCCTTAATATTATGAGAGTTGCACAGAATGCACCCAGCCATTTTTATCTTCTATGTTCCCTTTTTGAATGCTAACCAATTGTGTACGAAGCTGCTTTGTGACTTCTCCAACTGTTTCATTTCCAATAATAAATTCTCCTCCTTTATATCTAAAACGACCAATTGATGTGACAACGGCAGCTGTACCACAAGCAAAGGCTTCTTTAAGGTGTCCACTCTTTGCATCTTCTTGAAGCGCTGCAAAAGAATAAGGACGCTCTTCTATTTTTAATCCCATTTGTTTTGCCAACTCTAAGAGTGAATGACGTGTTATTCCTGGAAGGATAGTTCCATTAAGTGGGGGGGTTACAAGTGTATTATTGTCCATAATAAAGCAGACATTCATACCACCAAGTTCTTCAATCCATTTATGTTCAATCATATCAAGAAAGAGTACTTGGCTACAATTGTTTTCAGTTGCACTTTTTTGTGCAAGTAAGCTTGCTGCATAGTTTCCACCACATTTGGCAGCCCCTGTTCCTCTTGGACCGGCACGACTATAATCTGTTTCAATCCAGACGCTGACAGATTTTTCTTCTCCTTTGAAATAGGATTCAACTGGAGAGGCTATGATACAAAAAAGATATTCTTGAGAAGGGCGGACTCCCAAAAAGTTTTCATTGCCAAACATAAATGGACGGATATAGAGGCTAGCGTTGGGCTGATCAGAAACCCATTTTTGATCAATCTTTACTAATTGATGAACGGCATCCAGAAAAATATCTTTTGGCAATTCTGGCATAGCTAAACGCCTCGCTGATTCTATAAAGCGTTGTGCATTGGCATCAGGACGGAAGAGCAAGATGCGCCCATCTTTTGCACGATATGCTTTTAAACCCTCAAAAATTTCCTGTCCGTAATGTAAAACGGTACTTGCAGGGTTAATTTCTAAAGCTTTGTATTGAGAGATGATAGCATTGTGCCAGCCTTTGTCTTCAGTCCATTGAATAGTACACATGTGGTCTGTAAAAAATTGACCAAAACCGGGATTTTTTAAAATTTCTTCATATTTTTTTTCTGACAGAGGAGATGGGTGTTTTTCTATTTTAAAGGGAAGCGATGATATGGGAGATTTCATAAAAAACCTTTTGAGTATGTTTCATTTTTATTAATAAAAATAATGAAATATTTTGATTATAACTCTATTATTAACAAAACCTTTGTGTCAATGTTTTATTATAGAATACAAAGGGGTTTATTATAGAATTCAAAGGCTAGGGTAGGGTAGATATTTTAATTCTATCCTCGCCTCTTTTTCTCAACTTTATGAAGTAAGCTGGAACTTTTGTCTATAATTATCGTTTTCTCATAATAAGTATCTGAATAATTTCATATATGCATATTTTCTAGAAATTTAAAGGTAAGGGAATTGAGAAAAGGAATCCACTATGATTGATAAAAATTATCACACATATGAAGAACGTATGGCCGCAGAAAGAAAAGGTCGTGAACAACGTGTTTCAATCGCTAAGGGTATTTTTGCTATTCTTCTTGCGATGGTTATTATTTGGTTTATTTTTGGTTTTTTAGGATCTTTTTTTGCAAAATCTCCTGAACATAGTTCGCGTTATAATACTCCAGAAACAAGCCAAAGTGTAACAACGCCCAAAAAAGATTTAAATTCGCTTCCTCCTGTACCTTATACCTATAAGGGTAGGGAGTGATTTTTTCATAAATATAATCTTTTAGATAGGGCGAAAATCGACGTAGATTAAGGAATAAAGTCAGCACAAAGACATAAAAAGATTGGAACGACTTTAATTTCTGAAGTTTTTGATAAGTAATTAAATGGTATGAAAATAAATCATGCAACGGTTTTAACAACCGTTGCATGTTTGGTTTAGCGTGTGATGAAGCAGCTTCCACCAGAACTTTTAATGGATTCACAAAGGATTATGGCTTCATTACGG
Source organism: Bartonella sp. CL100XZDX (assembly GCF_042195375.1). Taxonomy (NCBI): domain Bacteria; kingdom Pseudomonadati; phylum Pseudomonadota; class Alphaproteobacteria; order Hyphomicrobiales; family Bartonellaceae; genus Bartonella; species Bartonella sp. CL100XZDX. The sequence continues at coordinate 6,172 of NZ_JBHIOH010000026.1, forward strand.
TCTTGCGCTTGAATCCGAACACGGTAATAAGTACCTTTTCCTGGTATAAAAGCGGATTGAATATTTAAAGAACGGGCGCCGATAAGGAATCCAAATTTAGATTTCATATTTTTTAAAGAATTTCTAGCGAGCTCATGCGTTGGTTGAGATGCAAGTTGTACGTAATAACTTTCTGAATTTTGTGCTGCGACTCTGTTTGGTGATGTGGAGCGAGACGCGGCTGGTGTTTCAACTTGTGTATTTCTTTCTGCATGAGAAGGAATAGGGATAAATTTTTCTTCAATATTTGAGCTAGAATTATTTTCTGCAATTATTTTATCAATATTATTTTTAAGATCATGATCTCTTTCTTGGTCGTTTATATCAGAATCATGCGACGAAACAAGGGACGAATCTTGAAGTTCATTAGAAGCTTGATCAATGCTTTCTTCAGATTGAGCAGCAGTTTTGCTGTTTGTTTGATGCGCGGGGGCTAGTGTAACTGTACCATCTTGATTGACAATAACAGTTTGTACTTCTCGCATTGGAATAGTATGGTTTATAGCTTCTGTGACTGCATCTTCAACATCAGATTCATTTAAAGACGATGAGGAAACGTTTGAAGATTCTTCAGGGTTTAATTCTTTTAAATTTTCAGGTTGTTCAGAGTTATCAATAAGAAATTGTTGTGTATTTTCTTGTTTCTCATTTTGTTCAGTTGTTTGTTTATAGATATCTAAATTATGTGCAACATCATTTTTCGTTTCAGTTGTTTCTGGTTTGAATTTAAAAGGCGTATTATCAGCGTGGATAATGACCGTTTCTTCATTTTTTTGTGATGGCATAAAAAAGTGAGAATAACCTGCAAATCCAATTCCTATTAAAATAAGTATAAAAAAACCTTTAATGAAAGTTTTACCAAAAATAAAACTTTTAAAGGGAGGAGGAGTTGATGGATGCGTGGGAACCTCATCTGAGCTTGTGTATGATGAATTCTCGCTAAAAGAGGGAAAATTATATTCCATATTGGCAGAAGAAGAATAGTCGGAATTTTGTTCTTTAGAGTTTATATAAACACCTTCTTTTGAATTTTGCATAGACTGATGAAAAACTTCACTAAAAACTTCATTCTTCTGTTGTTTTTGAGAAAAATTATCTGTTGGAACATTTCCTACATTGAGTACATCAGCAAATTCTTCTTCTAAACCACCATTAGTTGGCACATCATATTCTGGCGCTTCATACGGGACTTCTGGAACCATAATAGGACCAGTTTTTTCTATGATTTCCTCTGAAAATTTATAAGTATCAACATTGGGAGGGGGAGTATCTCTGTGCGTATAGTTATGGGCAAAAAAGCCATCCGTTTGTTTTGTATTTAAAGAGGGTGATGAGGAAAGAAACTCATCTAAATTATTTTCATTATATGAAATTTCTCTATTTGGGTTAGAGGCACCTTCGGCATTATTGATGTATTGGGCTCGAGCCTCATCATATATCGGAACTTTTTCGCTATAAGTTTCTTGTTGTGAGGGGGGGGCTTCAAAAAAATGGGGATAATTGGTTGTATGATCTTCTTGTGAAGCCCCCTTTAAATAAGATTGTCTATCAACTGGTGGAGAATCTAAAGGTGAGGAGAAGGTACTTGTTGTTTGATTTCTTGCAGTGTTTTGTTTTTCTGACACAAGATTAGAAGATGAGAAAAACTCATTTTCCTCTGTAGAAGAGGAGGCATCAGGATAATCTTTTTTAATCCAATTTTCTTGATCAGCTGAAATTTTATAGGGATGGTTTATAGAAGTGTCATAGAGGTTTGGATTGTCATCATAAGTTTTTTGTATATTCGTAGTCTCAGGTTGTTGTGAATTTATTTGTGAAAAACGATTGGTTTGTTCAACATCTTCTGGCATCTCTCTCTTATTTTCACGCCTTTCAGATTTATCAAAAAAGAAATTTTCTGATTCTGATTGTGACATAAGATTACTTTTTTCAAGAAAAGGATCAGCACTGGTTGCTGTTGTTTTCCGTTGATGTGATTGATTCTTTGGGATTGGTAATGGAGAAAGCTCATCTAAAATTTGTTCTTCATCATGACTGCTAGGTGAAGAATATTTCTCTTCAGATAAATTATTTTGTTTTGAATGGTTGAAAGAAGCAGAGTGTGCAATATTTGAGGCTGTTGCGTTGCTGGTTGCATACAAGTCCCATTGTTTTTTTTGATCATCAAACGGTAAGTCATGTGCTAAATTATTTTCAAGTTCCTCTTCTAGAAAGGACAAATCAAAATCATCATCATGGGATGATATTTCGGGGTGAGATGTTGATCGATCTGTTTTTAAAGAAGATTGCTCATTTTGGTTTCCGCTTTGTTTGTGCGGATTAAAAATGCGCGTAAGCCTTTCTAAAGGATCATGGTGTTCATGATCGTGTTTTGTTTCGTGTAGATTTTTGCGATCGTTATCGCTCATAGCTTTTCTCACATGGTGGTTTGCACTTACGTGCAATCAATGGTTGATTTTGATTTGTTATATTAAAATCATAAATTTTCCCCCTCTCATGCAATGATACATGAAAAAGTTTATCAATGGAGTACCTATTGTATGTATTTATAGAACTTTTTCAACGCATTTCTATGGGTGCTTCGACTCCTATGATGGTAAGCCCTGATGATAAAATATTGATAACAGCTTGTATCAATCCTAATCTTGCAAAGGATAACTCTTTATCATCAGGTTGAATAAAGCGTAAATTGAGATTTTCACTCCCTTTATTCCAATGGGTGTGAAAGCTGGAGGCAAGGTCATAAAGATAAAACGCTAATCGATGCGGTTCCTTATGAACTACGGCCTGTTCAATGATACGTGGATATTCAGAAAGTTTGCGTATTAACAATATTTCATGGTCATCTGTTAATCGATGAAGATGGGCAATCAATGTATCATTTGAAAAGCTTTTAATATGAAGCGCTTCTTGTGCTTGACGAAAGACTGAGTGACAACGTGCACTTGCATATTGTACGTAAAAGATGGGGTTATCTTTTGATTGTTCTGTTACTTTTGCAAAATCAAAATCAAGGGGTGCTTCACACTTACGGTATAGCATCATAAAACGCACAGGATCGCGCCCAACCTCTTCGACAACATCCCGTAGAGTGACAAAAGATCCTGCTCTTTTTGACATGCGTACAGGATGACCGTTGCGAAAAAGTTTTACCAATTGACACAAGAAGACACTTAATTTAGCCTTATCCCCAGAAATTGCTTTTGCCATTGCCTCCAGCCGCTTTACATAGCCAGCATGGTCTGCGCCTAGAATATAAATCATTTCATCAAAATGACGATTAAATTTATCCCGAAAATAAGCAACATCAGCAGCAAAATAAGTGTAAGAACCGTCAGATTTGACTAAAACACGGTCTTGATCATCACCGACATTTGTTGAACGGAACAAAGTTTGTTCGCTTGGTTCCCAGTCTTCTGTATTTTGTCCCTTGGGAGGGGGGAGTTTTCCTTTGTAGATATAACCATTTAAAGTGAGGTCGTTGATGGTGTTACGAATGGCGTGTGCATTATCAGCATAAAGCATTCGCTCAGAGAAAAAGATATCATGATAAATATTAAGAGCAGCCAAATCTTCGCGAATCATGGACATCATTGCATGAATTGCACGTTCTTTCACAAGAGATAAGGCTTCATCTTTATCCATCGTGAGGAGTTGGTCACCAAACTCTTGAGCAAGCGATTGACCCAATGGTATCAAGTATTCTCCAGGATAGAGTCCTTCTGGAATTTCATTAATTTTTTGCCCAAGAGCCTCACGATAGCGCAATAGTACAGAATGGGCGAGGACTTCGATTTGTTGACCAGCATCATTGATATAATATTCTTTTGTAATGTTATAGCCCGTAAATTGCAGCAAATTGGAGAGAACATCCCCAACAACCGCTCCGCGGCAGTGTCCTACATGCATTGGTCCTGTCGGATTTGCTGAGACATATTCAACATTGATGCGTTTTCCTTGTCCCATTGGAATACGACCATAAGAAGTGCCTAATTCAAGCATGGATTTTATAGCATCTTGCCAAAATAATTTTGTAAGCTTTATGTTTATAAAACCAGGACCGGCAACATCTATATTTTCGATAGAGGGATCATTTTTAAGAAGTTCTATGATTTTATCTGCAAGTGCACGTGGATTGATTCCAATAGATTTTGCAAGGACCATAGCAGCATTGGTTGATAAATGACCATGGGAGGAATCACGTGGAGGATCAACAGTGATTTTTGATAAATCTAGATCTTCTCCATTTTTTCCTTTTAGATCAGATAATTCAATTGATCTCTTAATTTTTTTTTCGAAGTTTTTAAAGATATTCATATTTAGCTTCCATGATGATGCCAAAAGCCATTAAACGAAATTATCTGTATGGTCAAATAAACGGTGATATTCACGTAGAGCGTAGTGATCTGTCATGCCTGAAAGAAAGTCAGCAATCAAACGTGCTAACTCTTGATTTTTTAAGTGCACTGTTTTGCTCTGCCAACTTTCAGGCATTGTATTTGGATTTTTATAATAACAATTGAATAATTTTTGTACAATGCATTTTGCTGCATTGCGACGACTAAGAACTTGTTCATGATAGTAAAGATTTTTAAATAAAAAGTTTTTTAGTTCTTTTTCATAAACGGTCATTGTTGGTGAAAAGGTGACAATAGTTTGTTTTGCTTGGTGAATATCGTTTATGCTTGTTGGTTTGATGCGTGCTAAATTTTTTTGTGACTGTTTGATAACATCTTCAACCATGGTTGTTATTTGTCTTCGTACAAGTGTGTAACCGCGACGCGTTTGGTCGAGATGGGGATGCTCATCTGTTATATCTTTTAATATTGCTGCTGTTAGTGAAACATGTTCAAATTGATCGAGTGTTAAAAATTGCGAACGTAGACCATCATCAATATCATGCGCATTGTATGCGATATCATCTGCAATAGCAGCACATTGCGCTTCTAGTCCTGCAAAACAATCGAGTGCAAGGTCTTGCTTTGCATTGTATTGTAAAATATCGATAGGAACCTCCTTATTCTTCGCGTGGGGACCTAAAAGGGGACCATTGTGCTTTACAAGTCCTTCGAGGGTTTCCCATGTAAGGTTAAGTCCATCAAAATTTGCATAGCGCTGTTCTAGTTTTGTTACAATGCGTAATGCTTGTGCATTATGATCAAAGCCGCCATAATGTACCATGGCTTCATTAAGAGCATCTTCTCCAGCATGGCCAAAGGGTGTGTGTCCAAAGTCGTGAACAAGGGCAATGGCTTCGGCAAGGTCTTCATCAAGATACAGGGCACGGGCTAATGTTCTTGCAATTTGAGAAACCTCTATGGAATGGGTTAGGCGAGTACGGTAATGATCGCTTTCATCAGCAATAAACACTTGCGTTTTATGTTTAAGACGTCGAAATGCATTAGAATGGATAATACGATCTCTATCTCGTTGAAAAGGTGAGCGTGTGGTGCTCATCGTTTCATGGTATAACCGACCACGGCTTGTTTGTGGATGAGCACTGTACACTGCTCGAGATTGGTAATTGAAGTTGATATTGCCTATATCCATTGCAAGCTGCCCATTATCATCTTAAAATTGAGAGTGGTTTATGACAAATAAACTGATCTTTGAGTGTGGGATACTCTTTCTTGATGGTTTAATGCAAGGATATATAAAATGAATGTGAAAATTTCAGATGTTGCTGCTAAAAAAATTGCACAGATACTTTTGCGTGAACCCGATAAAATAGCATTACGTATTTCTGTTGAAGGTGGTGGGTGTTCTGGTTTTTCTTATAAATATGACTTGGTTTCTGAAATGTGTGAAGATGACCTCGTTCTCAAAAAAGACGGGGCAGTTGTGTTTATTGATTTACTATCACTTCCTTTCATGGAAGGAGCTGAGATTGATTTTGTTGATGATCTTATGGGGCAGTCTTTTCAAATCCACAATCCCAATGCTGTTTCATCATGTGGTTGTGGTGTAAGTTTCTCAATTTAAAATGATGGCTGTGTGATATTGTTTCTTGAAAAAAAGATCATGTTGGTCAACAATGCAAAAATGGGTATTCTTATAAAAATAGTGCACCGATGTATATGGTTGTGCGTGGTGCTTGCTTTATTGACTTGGAGCCACTGTGCTTTTTCTGAAGCAGGAGAAGGGCAAGATCAGCAGCAGGGACAATCAAGGAGTTTTATTGTAAAGACTCAAGAGCAGGAAAACGAAAATTTAGCATCTCAAACACAACTCATTTTGAATGCTCGATTAACAAATAGTCATCCGGATATTGAAAAAGGGCTTGTCTGGCGGGTTTATGCCCCTATTCTAGGGATTGATAATAAATTACCATTAGTGGCAACCTATAAGGGGGGAAGTGCACGTTTTGATCTCGAACCAGGAAGTTATCTTGTTCATGTCTCATTTGGTCATATGAGTGCTGTGCGCCATATTCGTTTAGAAAATGGGCAGAGTCTTGTAAAAAACTTTAATCTTGAGGCTGGTGGTGTCATTTTAAATGCAACACTGCTCAATGGCGTAATGAATGAAAAGGAACTCCGTTTTACCATTTATGAGGATGAAAAAGAAAATGATGATACGGGAGTGATTATATCAAATGTTAAACCCCAATCAGTTGTGCGTTTAAAAGCTGGCCGCTACCATGTTGCTTCCCATTATGGTTCCATTAATGCGACGGCTCGTTCGGATATTCAAGTGGATGCTGGTAAAATAACAGAAGTTACTCTTGAACATCAGGCCGCTCAGATTGTCTTAAAACTGGTACGACAAGAAGGAGGGGAAGCGCTTGCAGATACAAGTTGGTCTCTTGCCAATGATTCTGGTGATATCGTTTATGAAACAGTTGGTGCGTATGTTTCACTCGTGTTAGCGGAGGGAGAGTATATTGCAATTGCTAAAAATAAAGATAAAATCTATCAAAAAGTTTTTTCAGTCGTTTCTGGTCATGATGAAGATATAAGTGTGGTGGCGAATGAACAAAATATGCAACGAATTGATGAAGATGTGGATTGATCGTTGTTCATGGGGTAAACTATGATGAAAGACGGGGTATGAATTTTGATTGAAATTTCAACAGTTGGTGTGTTTTTTGCTGGGGCACTCTCTTTTTTGTCACCATGCGTTTTGCCATTAGTTCCTCCTTATTTGTGCTATATGGCAGGGGTTGGTATTGATGATTTTCGTTCAGAAAAGCCTGATGAGAAAGTCTTTATACGGTGGGCTTTACTGTCTTCTGTTATTGCTTTTGTTCTTGGGTTTACGACTGTTTTTGTTGCTTTAGGTGCCAGTGCTAGCACAATTGGGAAATTCATCGGTTATTATCGTGATTGGTTTGCTCTTGCTGCTGGAATTGTCATTATTATTTTTGGTTTAAATTTTTTGGGGATTTTCAAAATCGCTTTTTTATTTCGTGAAGCGCGTTTTCAGACCAAAAAAACACCTGCTGGTCCTTTAGGCGCTTATATTATCGGTTTAGCTTTTGCTTTTGGTTGGACACCGTGTATTGGCCCTATTTTAGGTCCTATTATAACGCTTGCTGGAACAAAAGAAACTGTGGGAGAGGGAGCTGTTCTCTTAGCGGTTTATGCATTAGGTCTTGCTATTCCTTTTATATTAGCAGCTTTATTTTCGAGCAGTTTTATGCGATTTTTAGGAGCTTTTCGTATTCATTTAGGAAAAGTTGAAAAAATTATTGGTGTTTTTCTTATTCTTACAGGGATTTTGTTTTTAACAGGTTCTATACAGGATCTTTCATTTTGGCTTTTAGAACATTATCCTTCGTTGAGTTATATTGAAGATATTCGTTGGCACAATATTATGAATTTTTTTGGATTTTCTCGTTAGTCTTATGTGTTTTTATGGTTAGAAGTTGTCTTTCTATTGTTCTTGCCGCAGGTGAGGGGACGCGCATGAAATCGTCTCTGCCTAAGGTACTTCATAAAATTGCTGGATTGCCTCTTATATGCCATGTTCTAAAACAAATAGAATTGGCAGGCTCTTCACAATTAGCAGTTGTTGTGGGATTTGGTGCTAAGGAGGTTACGCACGTTGTTCAGTCATTTGTAAAAGATGTAATGATTTTTGAACAAAAAGAGCGTTTAGGAACAGCTCATGCTGTTTTGTCTGCTCGTTCAGCTTTGCAAAAGGAAGTGGATGATGTTCTCATTGTTTTTGGGGATACTCCTCTCATTCAGCAAGATTCATTGCACCAAATGCGTGCACAGCTTGCTGATGGAGCAGATGTTGTTTTTGCAGGTTTTCATACCAAAAATCCAACAGGTTATGGGCGTCTTCTCGAGAAAAATGGTCAATTGATTGCAATTGTAGAAGAAAAAGACGCTAGCGATGAAGAAAAAAAGATTTCTTTTTGTAACGGTGGAATACTCGCTATGCGTGGAAAACATGCACTTTCTCTTTTAGAGAAAGTTGGTAATAACAATGTGAAAAAAGAATATTACTTAACAAATATTGCTTCTCTTGCAACACGCAAAGGATTAGATGTGCGTGTTGTTGAAGTTCCTTTTGAAGATATTGTAGGAATTAACAATGGTCTTGAGCTTTCTGAGGCTGATTCTTTGTGGCAAAAACGTAAAGCGCGCGATTTAATGTTATCGGGTGTTACACTCTTAAAGCCAGAAACACTCTATTTTTCTTATGATACAGAAATTGAACCAGGAGTGGTGATAGAACCAAATGTTTATTTTGGGTTAAGCGTAAAAGTACAATCTGGTGCGGTTATTCATGCATTTAGTTATCTCGAAGGTGCTGTGGTTGGTAGAGATGCACAGATTGGTCCCTATGCACGTTTGCGTCCTGGAACAGAGTTGGCGAAGTCCGTAAAGATTGGAAATTTTTGTGAAGTCAAACAAGCTAAGGTAGGAGAATCTTCTAAAATCAATCATTTAAGTTATATTGGTGATGCTGAAATTGGTGCACATACCAATATTGGAGCCGGTACAATTACTTGCAATTATGATGGATTTAACAAATATAAAACCGTGATTGGTGATCATGCTTTTGTTGGGTCTAATACGGCACTTGTTTCCCCATTGATAATAGGGGATGGCTCTTATGTTGCTTCAGGAAGTGTTATTACTGAAAATATTCCTATGAACAGTATGGCTTTTGGGCGTGCACGACAGGTTATAAAAGAGGGCTATGCGACAAAATTTCGAGAGCGCTTGTTAGAAAATAAACAGAAAAAATGATTATTTTCAGCTTATTCTTTTGTTTCGTGTTAATCTAACGATGGATGGGAGGTTTATTCTTAAAGATTGCCGTACTCCATGTTTGAATTATTTTTATTATTTATAGTTTTAAATAAAGGCTGTTGGATTGTTTTATAAGATTTAAATCTTAAGATGTGGGTTGGAGCTTTTTAATGTGTGGAATTATTGGAATTCTTGGAAAGAGGTGTGTTTCGTCCTCTTTGGTTGAGGGGTTAAAACGTCTTGAATATAGAGGGTATGATTCATCTGGGGTGGCAACGGTCCATAATGGGCATCTTTATCGTGTACGTGCTGAGGGGAAGCTTGTTCATTTAGAAGAAAAATTAAAAAAAACACCTCTGGAGGGAAATTTAGGGATTGGTCATACCCGTTGGGCTACGCATGGAATTGCTGTTGAACGCAATGCGCATCCCCATGTGACTGAAAAGCTTGCGATTGTCCATAATGGTATTATTGAAAATTTTGTAGAACTGCAAAAGGAACTCATAGAAGATGGTTGTATCTTTGAAACAGAGACGGATACGGAAGTTATTGCACATTTAATAACGCGTGCATTAAAAGATGGTCTTTCTCCGCAAGAAGCCATACGTACCAGTTGGAAAAGGCTGCAGGGGGCTTTTGCTATTGCTCTTATTTTCGAAGGTGAAGATAACCTTATGATTGCGGCTTGTTCTGGTCCACCTCTGGCAATTGGTTATGGAAAAGATGAATTTTTTGTGGGGTCAGATGCGATTGCTTTGGCACCATTCGTTGATTATATTAGCTATATGGAAGATGGGGATTGGGCTGTTCTCACACGGGAGGGTGTTACAATTTATGATGCTAATAATCAACCGGTAAAACGTCCTGTGACGACATTACTTGAAGGGGCTTTATTGATTTCTAAGGGTAATCATCGTCATTTTATGCACAAGGAAATGTTTGAACAACCTGAAGTGATTTCTCATAATTTGGCACATTATCTTGATCTTGGAAATTATGTCGTTCGACCCCTTGAGAATTTGATTGATTGGAAAAATATTCATCGTCTCCTTTTTGCGAGTTGTGGAACGGCGTATTATTCAACCTTAGTTGCGCGCTATTGGTTTGAGAAATTTGCCGCTTTAAGTGTTGATAATGATGTTGCTTCGGAGTTTCGTTATCGTGAACCTCCTATAACGTCTGATGTGTTATCGCTGTTTGTTTCTCAATCTGGTGAGACAGCTGATACATTGGCTTCTTTGCGTTATTGTCGTGAGCGGGGTGTAAAAACAGCAACAATTGTGAATGTAGAGCAATCAACAATGGCAAGGGAGGCTGATTTTATTCTCCCAACACTTGCCGGACCGGAAATAGGTGTTGCTTCAACAAAAGCTTTTACCTGTCAATTGGCAACGCTTGCTTCACTAGCACTTAGTGCTGCTAAACAACGTGGCTATCTTTCGGCTCAAAGGGAAAAGAAACTGGTTCAACAGTTGGCAGAAGTTCCACGTATTTTAAATGAGGTCTTAAAACTAGAGAGAAAAATTGAATGTATTTGTCGTGATTTGGTAAATGCAAAAAGTGTTCTTTATCTAGGACGTGGAACTTCTTATCCGATTGCTTTGGAGGGAGCCCTTAAACTGAAAGAGCTTTCTTATATTCATGCTGAAGGTTATGCGGCAGGTGAATTAAAGCATGGACCAATTGCTCTGGTGGATGAGACAATACCCGTTATTGTTGTTGCACCGTATGATCGGTGGTTTGAAAAAACTTTTTCTAATATGCAAGAAGTGGTAGCGCGTAATGGTCGTATTATTTTAATAACCGATAAAAAAGGAGCAGAAGTAGCTTGTCTTAAGACTTTATCAACGATCACTTTGCCAGATGTTCCAGAATTTATTTCTCCTATTATTTATGCACTCCCTGTTCAGTTAATCGCTTATCATACGGCTGTTTTATTGGGAACAGATGTTGATCAACCCCGTAATTTAGCAAAATCAGTCACGGTTGAATAAAAGTATATTTCTGAATCTTTTGGAGAATAATCAAGTGTAAGAAATTGATTTATAATGAAACTTATTTTTTCATTTTTCTCTGTTGAACGAGAATACTGAAGAAAAGTTTTTTCTTTCTAAATCCTTTACGATAAAACGAAAAATATTTTCTTACCTGTCAAAAAATAGATCAGTTATGTGAATATAATGGTAAAAAAGACGCAATATTGCTTCTACTGTTTCAATGCAAGAATGATTCAGATTGAGAGAGAAGATAGTGCTGTTGATTTGTTATTCGTTCATGAAGCATAAAGATGCTAAGAGACTGCGTAGATCATTTATGGGTAATTCTAAGAGAGAAAACCATATTTGAACAGAGAGGTATTTAAGTTTTTTATTAGAGGGTCTTTGTTATCCTGCTCGTAAGAGGCGTGCAGCATCGTTGTGTCCGAAAAGATAAAGGAGCAACCGTAAAGCTTGTCCTTGCTCAGAAGAAAGATGAGGATCGCGTTGTAAAAATAAACGAGCATCTTTTCTTGCCATTGACAAAAGATCGCTATGAACTGCAAGGTTTGCTATATGAAATTCAGGGACTCCGGATTGTTTTGTACCTAAAAGTTCTCCTTCGCCTCGTAGGCGCCAATCTTCTTCAGCAATTTCAAAACCATCTTCTGTATTGCGGATAATATTAAGGCGTGTTGCTGCTGTTTTAGTCAGTGGATCTTTATAGAGCAAAATGCAGGAAGATTTTTTATCGCCTCGTCCTACACGTCCACGTAATTGGTGCAATTGTGAAAGGCCAAAATGTTCCGCATGTTCGATGATAATGATCGAAGCATCTGGAATATCTACTCCCACTTCAATGACGGTGGTTGCAACTAAAATACGTGTATTTCCACATTTAAAAGATGCCATAGCGGCTTCTTTTTCTGCTGTAGACATTTTTCCATGGATCATACCAACGTGTGCTCCAAAGCGCTCATGGAGAAATGCAAAGCGGTTTTCAATTGAAGTGAGATCAAGAGCTGTCGATTCTTCTACTAAAGGACAAATCCAATAGAGCTTTTCTCCTTTTTCTAATGCAATTGCGATTCTCTCTATAAGCTCATGAAGACGTTTCAAAGAAAGCGTTGCTGTTGTAATGGGTTGTCGTCCCATTGGTTTTTCGGTAATTTTAGAGACATCCATATCACCAAAAGCTGTTAAGACGAGTGTGCGCGGAATGGGTGTGGCGGTCATAACCAGCATATCAGCTTTATTGCCTTTTTCTGTAAGAGCGATACGTTGATGGACACCAAAACGGTGTTGTTCATCGATAATGGTTAAAGCGAGATTATTATAAGTAACGCTGTTTTGTATGAGAGCATGGGTTCCGATGACAATAGAAACTTGACCTGACAGAATATCATTCACGATATTTGTCCTCAACTTCCCTTTTTCTCGTCCTGTTAAAAGGGTTGTTTGTAATCCGACCTTTTCGGCAAGAGGAGCGATGGTGGCAAAATGTTGCCTGGCAAGCACTTCGGTTGGTGCCATTAAAGCTGATTGTCCTGAATTTTCAGCAATTTGTGCCATTGCCATCAATGCAACAACAGTTTTTCCTGCGCCTACATCACCTTGAAGTAGTCTTAGCATCGGTTCTGGTGAAGCAAGATCATTTGCGATATCTTCTACTGCTTTTTTTTGTCCGGTTGTGAGTTGAAAGGGGAGGAGATTGAGCAATTTTTTAGTATAAATTCCTGTTGATGGTCGAGAAGTGCCAACAAGAGATTTAGTTTTCAAACGCACGAGTCCTAGTGCCAATTGACAAGCGAGCAATTCATCATAGGCAAGACGTTTGCGTGCTGTACTTTCTAAGGATAGATCGTCGGGGTTAATGGGCGCATGGATACGGCGTAAAGCAACAGAAAAAGAAGGAAAATTTTGCTGCTTTTTCACATTTTCATCTATCCATTCTGGGAGGAGTGGAATAAAATCAAGAGCGTTTTGTATGGCGCGTCTTAGTGTCTTTGCAGTTAGTCCTGCAGTAGAGGGATAGACAGGTTCGATGAGAGGTATCTGATTTGATTGTTCGCTTGGGGCAATATAGTCTGGATGCGCCATTGAAAGCTGTCCATTAAACCATTCAACTTTTCCTGATATAATGACTTTTTTTCCTTCGGGGAGTTGTTTTTTTAGCCAAAGAGGTTGAGCATGAAAAAAGACTAAATTTATTTTTCCTGTGTGATCATGGGCAATAACTCGATAGGGAATTCGGTTGTGACCACGGGGTGGTGATTGATGTTGATCGATGATAATTTCGAGCGTAACAGTATCTCCTTCTGTTGCACAAGCAATGCTGGGACGCATTCTGCGGTCTATAACGGAATGGGGCATTAATTGAAGAAGGTCAATAAGGGTTGCTTCGCGTTGTGTAGGATTAACATCTAAGAGTTTGGTCAATAAACCATAGACTTTAGGTGTAATACCAGAAAGAGTTCGAATAGAATTAAAAAGAGGGGTAAGAAGACTTGGAGGCATGAGCAAACTTAACCTGCCCTTTTTGTTTTTTCTAGACCTTTAGAAGAGCTTTTTGGGGATAACGTCATAAAGAGGAGGTTGCTTTATTTACACATTGAACTTTAGGAAGAAAAATACAATTAAAGGGTCAAAAATTAAAGTGCTTAGATGAGGTATATTGTTTTTCTTTTTATTTTAGGTGTTTATTTACTGTGAATAGAAGCATTTTCTTGATAGAACTCTCTTATAAATATTAATAAAATTGGGATATTTCTCCTATGTATGATGATGAATTTATAGCTTTAAAGTTATGATAAACAGAAGTTTTTTCTTTTACAAGGGGTGCTGTTTAGCATTGATTTTGTAGTGGGAAATTGTGAGAGTGGTAAAAAATAAAATGCAAGAGAACAAAAATTCTCTTCCTCGCTTTATTCATTTGAGAGTGCATTCAGCTTATTCCTTGCTCGAGGGGGCTTTAAAAATCCCCCAAATTATTCAACAGGCGATTTCAGATCATGCACCAGCGGTTGCTATTACCGATACCAATAATTTATTTGGTGCTTTGGAATTTTCACAGCATTGTCTTTCTCATGGGGTCCAACCTATTATTGGTTGTCAGCTTACTGTTGACTTTCGTGATGAAAATGATCATTCACGTTTGGCTAAATGGCGTAATTCTTCTGATTTCTGCTCTATTGTTCTTTTGGCTGCTAGCAAAACCGGTTATGCTCATTTGGTTCGTCTTGTTAGCCGTGCTTATCTTGATAAATGTGATACTGATCCTCCTCATATTAAAGCTGATTGGTTGTCAGAACACAGTGAAGGAATAATCGCTTTAACGGGAGGAAAGGGAGGACCTATTAATCTTTCTTTGGCAGAAGAGAAAAAAGAACATGCTGTTGAGCGCTTAATTTATTTGAAAAAATCTTTTGCTGATCGTCTTTATGTGGAGTTACAACGGCATGGCTCTTATGATCAGAGAGTAGAAGCTGATCTTATTGAATTGGCTTATGCGCATGAAATTCCTCTTGTTGCAACAAATGAAGCTTTTTTTCTGAAAAGAGAAGGATATGAAGCCCATGATGCGCTGATGGCTGTTTCAGAAGGACAAATCGTCTCTAATCCAGATCGCAAACGTGTGACGCCAGATCATTATTTGAAGTCACAAGATGAAATGGTTACACTGTTTTCTGATCTTCCAGAAGCTTTGGAAAATAGTGTTGAAATTGCATTGCGTTGTCATATTGCCACGCCTCTTCGAAAACCGATATTGCCTCGTTTTATAGAACAATCTGCTAATTCAGAAACTACTTTAGAAATAGAAGATAGTGAGTTGTTAAATCAAGCTAAAGCTGGTTTGAAGATGCGGCTTGAAACAATAGGGTTGGCTGAAGGGTATACGATTGCAGATTATGAACAGCGGCTTGATTATGAAATTTCAGTTATTACGCGTATGCAATTTTCTGGATATTTTCTTATCGTTTCAGATTTCATAAAATGGGCAAAGGTTCATGATATTCCCGTTGGACCAGGACGGGGTTCTGGTGCTGGTTCACTTGTTGCTTATGCATTGACGATTACTGATGTTGATCCCTTACGGTTTTCTCTTCTCTTTGAACGTTTTCTCAACCCAGATCGTGTTTCGATGCCAGATTTTGATATCGACTTTTGTCAAGAGCGGCGCGAAGAAGTTATTCAATATGTTCAAAAAAAATATGGACGTGATCAAGTTGCTCAAATTATTACCTTTGGTAAGTTACAGGCGCGTGCAGTTTTGCGTGATGTGGGGCGTGTTTTAGAAGTTCCTTATCGTCAGGTGGATTATCTTACAAAATTAATTCCTGCCACGCCAGGAAGTCAGGTAGAATTGGCTGATGCTATTAAGGATGAACCTAAATTTGAAGAGGAAAAGAAAAAAGATCCCGTTGTTGGCCGCGCATTAGATATAGCACTTCAGTTGGAGGGACTTTATCGTCATGCTTCAACTCATGCTGCTGGGATTGTTATCGGAGATCGTCCACTTTGGGAGCTTGTCCCGATGTATCGTGATCCTCGTTCTGATATGCCTGTTACACAATTTAACATGAAATATGTGGAACAGGCGGGGCTGGTAAAATTTGATTTTCTTGGATTAAAAACGCTTACTGTTTTGAAAATGGCAGTCGATTTTGTTGCCAGAAAGGGGATTAAAATAGATTTATCAAATATTCCTCTGAATGATGAAGCAACCTACGCTATGATGGCACGTGGTGAAACGGTTGGTGTGTTTCAGGTGGAAAGTTCTGGTATGCGCAAGGCGTTGATTGGAATGAAGCCAGACCGTATTGAAGATATTATTGCGCTGGTCGCACTTTATCGTCCAGGTCCAATGGAGAATATTCCAACCTATAATGCACGCAAACATGGGGAAGAGGAAATTGCTTCTATTCATCCTAAAATAGATCATCTGATCAAAGAAACACAAGGTGTGATTGTTTATCAAGAACAGGTGATGCAGATTGCTCAGGTTCTTGCTGGTTATTCGCTTGGAGAAGCTGATTTATTACGTCGTGCTATGGGGAAAAAAATTCATGCTGAAATGCAAAAACAGCGTACGCGTTTTGTCAATGGAGCTGTTGCAGGTGGCGTGGATAAAGATCAAGCTGATATTATCTTTGATCTTTTAGCAAAATTTGCCGATTATGGTTTTAATAAATCGCATGCTGCTGCTTATGCAATTGTTTCTTACCAAACGGCTTATATGAAAGCAAACTATCCCGTTGAGTTTTTAGCTGCTTCAATGACATATGATATGACGAATACAGATAAGCTCAATGATTTTCGGCGTGAAGCATTAAGGTTGGGTATTGAAGTTATTGCACCTTCTATACAAACATCTCATCGTGTTTTTGAGGTTGGTGATAACTGTATTTATTATTCTCTTGCTGCCATTAAAGGTGTGGGAGAAACTGTTGTAGATCATATTGTTTCTTGTCGTGGGAATAAGATTTTTAAGGATTTGGAAGATTTTTGTGCGCGTGTTGATCCTCGTATTGTTAATAAGCGTGCGATGGAAAGTTTAGTTTGTGCTGGTGCTTTTGATTGTTTTAACATTGCACGTGAGGTTTTATTAGCCAATCTTGGAACCCTTCATGCGCGTGCACTTCGTATTCTCGATGACAATTCTAGCGGGCAGGTTGATATATTTGGAATGGCAGGCGGATTAAAAGAACCATTGATTTTATCGCAAATAACCCCTTGGTTGCCGGCTGAGAAACTTTATCGAGAATTTCAAGCTATAGGTTTTTACTTTTCTGCGCATCCTTTGGAGGAGTATCAAGCTATTCTGAACAAAAAACGCATTCAGACTTGGGGTAATTTTGCCAATGCCGTTAAAGGGGGAGCAACGGCTGCACGGCTTGCTGGAACTGTTGTGGCAAAAAACGTGCGCAAAACAAAATCTGGTAAAAAAATGGGAATTATTCATTTTTCTGATACAAGTGGACAATATGAAGCAGTTCTCTTTTCTGAGGCACTCTCGGATTATGAAGAGATGCTAGAACCCGGAAAATCTTTTATTATTACGGTGAGCGCAGAAAATCGTTCTGAAGGAGTTAGTTTGCGAATTGAAACAATTCAGTCTTTGGAAAATGAATCATTACAACAGCATAAAATGATGCGTCTCTTTATAAAAACAGTTGATATGCTTCCACAAATTGAACAAAACTTAAATCTTGGGGGGAATGGAGAGGTGGGGCTTATTTTAATTCAAGAGGATGGATTGCGAGAAGTCGAAATTGCGCTTCCTAAGCGATATAAGGTAAATTCACATGTCGCAAATGCTATGAAATTAATTCAGGGTGTTGTTGATGTAGAATTGAGTTAAAGAAAGATTAAAGATGGGAGCTGATTTTGAGTGGTGTTTTTGCTTTTAGGAGAGCTAAAAATGGAGCTTTTAAAATCGGATTGTAGGTTTCAAAAAATATTGCTTTTATTTGAGTAAATTATGATATTTTTTTAGTGTCATAAAATTAAAAAAAATCTCGTTCTTTCGTAATATTCAAAGTGTCGGAAGGATTTTATAAGTTTTTATCATTATTTTTTATAGAATTCATCGCATCATACATGTAAAGCCAATTGAGATCTGACATAATGCTCTCTGGTGTACGAATTTTCATCATGAGATTGCGTGCAATTGCTATGGGACCGGTTGCATGATAGGCTAATCTATTGAAATCTCCGCGTTTTTTTACTGCTGCAATACGGGGTGTGCGTGTTGTTTCGTAAAGCGAAAGTGCTTTCGTTAATGAAAAATCTTTCAATGAAAGTGCTTTTGCTAATGTGGCAGCATCTTCGATTGCCATAGCGGCACCCTGTGCTGCAAAAGGTAAGGTAGCATGTGCGCAATCGCCAACAAATACTTGTCTCTCTAAACCGATAAAACGATTTTGTTTCATTTGAAAGAGTGGCCAATAACTCCATTCATCAATATGATCGAAAATTTGTAAGATTTTTGAATTCCAATCTTTAAAAAGAGATTTGAGTTTTTCTTTATTTCCTTTATGGGCCCATCCTTCTTTTAAATTTTCTCCATGCGTAATGGCGACAAAATTAAAAATTTTTTCTGATGATTGAATGGGGTAGACAACAAGATGATTTTTTGGTCCCATCCAAGCCGTAATTGTCTTCATATTTTGCAATGAAGAACGAAAGTTTTGAGGAAGGTTATCAAATGTTGTTGTTGCACGCCAAGCAATAAAGCCACTAAAATTTGCTTTTTCATGAAAAGGAGATTGTTGCCGTAATGTTGACCAAACGCCATCACATCCGATCAGGAGGGGCGTTGAATGAAGCTGTTCTGTTGCCGTATCTGTTTTTATTGTCGTGATTTTAATGTTGGTTGCAGATTGGGTAGAATATACAATCGTTTCGCCTGCTTTGTATTTGATCAAAGGATTTTCAATCACTGCATTATATAAAATTTTTTGTAAAGCCGCGCGGTGAATCGTCATATAAGGGGCTTTCCAATATTTTTCTGTTAGATTAATAAGATGAGCCCGTAGATGTATTTTTAAAGATAATCCATCTTTTAACTCAAAAAAATGTGGGATTGTCGCGACTTCAGAGAGTTTGTTAAGAAGTTCCCAGCGAGCAAGAATAGATGTTGCATTTGGTGTCAGTTGAATACCAGCGCCTATCGTTTCAAGTTGCTTACACTTTTCGATAATGGTGCTTGCAATTCCTTTATGAGCGAGTGCTAAAGCGGTGCTTAAACCAGCAATTCCTCCCCCAACGATGATGGGTGATTGTTCCATAAATGATTTCATATTAAACAAGCAGAATTAAAAGAGTGGTTATTAAGAAAGCCAAAAAACGCAATTATAATAGCTTTTCTGGATGATATAAGCATCCTGTTGGGTTTGTTTGATCGTATGATAGCGAGGGAACATAACGATAAAGGGTTGAGCAGTAAGGGCAAATTTTCTCATCTGCTGTTCCCATGTCGATAAAGATATGAGGATGATCGAATGGTTGTGTAGCGCCTACACACATAAATTCTTTCACACCAATTTCGATTGTTTTATATCCAAGGTCATTTTGGAAATGAGGAATATTGTGATCAGCCATGGCATACAAACTCCAGAATAAATTTTCTCATCAGCTATGATTGGGCTCTTCTATTTTATAGGCGTGAGTTTGTAATAAAGCGTATAATAATGCAAGATGCTTTTTAAGACAAATTTCTCTTCTTTTATGCTATATTAGAATAGTTGTCTTAGCTTTTAGTGCTTTGCGTATAGCAATAATTCCAAGTATTTTTAACTATTAAATGGAAAAATGATGAGGGAAGTTAAGCATTGATATATTATTATGATGATAACATATTATCAAATGTTATGTGAGATATTTCGTCAAGGATTTTAAAAAATATAAAAGAAAATTATTTAGGATATATGGAACAGAGGGTGGTAAATAAAATTTCTATATCGAATATAACAATGAAAAATCCGGTACGGTTTATTAATCGAGAGTTTTCATGGCTACAATTTAATAATCGTGTTTTGATGGAAGCGGCTAATTCGAAACATCCTTTATTAGAACGTCTACAATTTCTTTCTATTTCAGCTGCAAATCTTGATGAGTTTTTTATGGTTCGTGTTGCAGGACTAGCAGCTCAAATTCGTGCTCGCGTTACAGCGTGCAGTGCAGATGGGCACACTCCACAGGAACAACTTGATATTGTATTAGCTGAGATTTTAAAGCTGCAGGCTCACCAACTACGAGAATTGAATGTTTTACGTGATGAATTAAAAAAGAATGATATTGAAATTATTTGTTCTGATGATCTTTCAGAAATTGAAAAATTATGGCTTGAAAAATATTTTCTTGAGACAATTTTTCCTGTTTTAAAACCTTTGCCTGTTGATTCTACTCATCCTTTTCCATTTATTCCTAATCTAGGGCTTTCTATTGCGCTTCAATTGTCTGGAGAAACTGATCAGAACTCACACACAGTGTTGTTGTCTATTTCAATGCTTTTAAGGCGTTTTATTCTTCTTCCTCAAGAAGGCAATCATTTTCGTTTTATTGCATCTGAAGATGTTATTTGCTTTTTTATTAAACATGTATTTCCTAACTATGAGGTTAAAGGAATTGGTACATTTAGAGTAATCCGAGATAGCGATATTGAAGTAGAAGAAGAAGCTGAGGATCTTGTTCACTTTTTTGAAATTGCTCTTAAAAGGCGGCGCCGTGGGCAGGTTATTCGAGTTGAGTTTGACGCAAAAATGCCAGAGAGTTTACGTCAATTTATAGCGAATAGTCTCGCTGTTCCTGATAACTGTATTAATGTTCTTGATGGATTTTTAGCGCTTAATACGGTATCAGAAATTGTTTCTATTCCTCGTGATGATCTCAAATTTATTCCTTATATTTCTCGTGTTCCAGAATGTATTCGTAAACATAAAGGGGATTGTTTTGCGGCTATTCGTGAAAATGATATTGTGATTCATCACCCCTATGAGACATTTGATGTTGTTGTCCAATTTTTACATCAAGCTGCTTGCGATCCTGATGTTGTGGAAATCAAACAAACACTTTATCGTACATCAAATGATAGTCCAATTGTTGGCGCTTTGATTGAAGCAGCTGAACAGGGAAAGTCTGTGACTGCTTTGGTAGAACTTAAAGCACGTTTTGATGAGGAAGCAAATATTCGTTGGGCTCGAGATCTTGAATGTGCTGGGGTTCAAGTTATTTTTGGTTTTATTGCATTAAAAACGCATGCTAAGATGTCATTGGTTGTGAGACGTGAGGGAAAACGTCTTTGCTCTTATGTTCATCTTGGAACAGGAAATTATCATCCCATTAACGCTAAAACTTATACCGATCTTTCTTTTTTTTCCACAGATGATGATATCGCTCATGATGTTGCGTTATTGTTCAATTATATTGCGCAATATGAGCGTCCAAATGAAACAATGAAGATTGCTTTTTCACCCTTAACATTGCGTGGTCGTGTCTTAGAGCATATTGAGGAAGAAATTGTTTACGCACAACAGGGAAGGTTTGCTGCTATTTGGATGAAAGTTAATGCATTGGTAGATCCTGAAATTATTGATGCTTTATATCGTGCTAGTCAAGCAGGGGTGCAAATTGATTTGGTTGTGCGGGGGATATGTTGTTTACGTCCTGGTATTCTAGGAATTTCGGATAATATTCGTGTAAAATCAATTGTCGGGCGTTTTCTTGAACATAGTCGCATTTTTTGTTTTGGGAATGGTCAAGATTTGCCTAATGAAAATGCAATCGTTTACTTAGGCTCTGCTGATATGATGCCTCGTAATCTGGACTATCGTATTGAAATATTGGTTCCAGTTTTTAATAAAATAGTCCGTCAAAAAATTCTTTTACAGATTATGTTAGCTAATATCATTGATAATCAACAAAGCTTTGATATACTTAAGGATGGAACATCAAAACGTATTACACCGCAGATAGGTGAAAGTCTATTTAATGCGCAGGAGTATTTTATGGCCAATACAAGTTTTGCGGGGGAAAATGAGTCTTTTGAGTCTTCTGTTTCGCGCTTGGTTGCGTTGCATCGGCAACAAGCCGAAATACATAAAGACTGAAATCCAATGACATATAGAGATGCTCAAGGTCGGTTAAAAGGGTGCAAGCCTGTTGCTGTTATTGACATTGGCTCAAATTCTGTTCGGTTGGTTATTTATGAGGGGCTTGTTCGATCACCAACAGTTTTGTTTAATGAAAAGATTCTTTGTGGTCTCGGTCATGGTGTGGCAAAAACGGGATTTTTAGAAGAAAAATCGATGAAAATGGCGTTGCAAACACTGAAACGGTTTCGTACGCTTTGTCGACAGATTGGGGCAGATGAGGTCTATACTTTAGCAACAGCAGCAGCACGAGATGCACAGAATGGCGTAGCATTTATTCAGCATGCTGAAGATATTTTGCAAAATAAAATATATCTTCTTTCAGGAAGTGAAGAAGCTATGTATTCAGCATATGGAGTTGTGTCTACTTTTTATCAACCAAAAGGTATTTCTGGGGATCTTGGTGGTGGAAGTCTTGAGCTGATTGATATTGATCATTCTGATGTTGGTGAAGGGATAACTCTTCCATTGGGTGGTTTAAGGCTACAGTATATGTCAAATAATGATAGTGCTGTAGCTACAAAAATTGTACATGAGCAATTTTATAAATCGTCTGTTGTTCGTACTCGTAAAGGTATAGCACGTTATTTTTATGCAGTAGGGGGGACATGGCGTAATTTGGCAAAACTCCATATGGCAATGAAACACTATCGGCTCCCTGTTATGCATGGCTATGAAGTTGATGCCGTTGAAATGGAGAACTTTTTACGTCTTGTAGCACGTGGCAATATTGATAATATGAGAGGGATTGCAGCGGTTTCTCAGAATCGTCGAAAACTTTTATCTTATGGGGCAATAGTTCTTATTGAACTCATTCAGTGTATGGAGTTTGAAAAGATAATCTTTTCTGGTGCTGGCGTTCGTGAAGGTTTTCTTTATTCACGTTTGCCGCAGGCGATTCGGCTTTCAGATCCTCTCATTGCAGCATGCACAGAAATGGCTATTTTACGGGCACGTTCACCAAAACAAGCAGAAGAACTCATTGATTTTACGACGAATGCTTTTGAAGTTTTTGGAATTTCAGAAACTGAAAATGAATGCCGTTATCGTCAAGCCGCTTGTCTTCTTGCAGATATTGGTTGGCGTATACATCCAGATTATCGAGGCAATGAAGCAGCAAATCAAATAGCTTTAGGATCTTATCCAGGAATTTCTCATGAAGGGCGCCTTTATGCAGCGCTTGCTGTTTTTTTTCGCAATACGAGTTTATTGGTTGATAAAGAATCTCTTCCCATTTTTCAATTAGCAACTCAAAATATAATTGAAAAAGCACGTATTCTTGGCGAAACTATGCGTATTGCTCATCTTTTTAGTGCTTCTGTTGCAGGAATTTTACCTCATTTATTGTGGCATAAAAAAGCAGATCATATTATCCTGCAGATCCCAAAGAATTACGCTGGGTTATTAGGAGAACGTCCTCTTGGACGATTACAGAAGTTATCAAAAATAATAAAACAACCTCTCGCTTTTGAAATTTTTTGATTTTTTTCTAATTTATTCGTGTTTTATGTCTTATAATAGGGCCATTGACAAGGGATAAACTAGGCAATCTATCATCACGAGCTGGACAATAGGACTTGTTCCATAACGCCCAAGCCAGACTCCATGCAAGGCATTTGTAATGCCCTGAGCATTCATAAAAGAAAACATAATTTTTTATTCTGTTATTTGCGTCACAGGATGGATTTTTCACTTCATAAGCTTCATGTGAAAATGAAAAGCCTTGTCCATTTTTACGTGAAAAGATTTTCTTTTATGCTGCGTCGTTATAACGTTTCTGTTTAGCTTGCTCGATTATCTTGATAAGATTCGATTGTAACCAACGCGATAAAAAACAAAACTTTAAAGGTTTTGGAAGAGATCCATTGGTTACATGACGGCGGAATGTTGAAATACTCATATGAAACAGTTTTGCACTTTCACGGTCTGGCAAAAGAATATCATTTCAGTCATTATAAAATCCTTCCACTATAAAAAATAAAAATAAATCATACTATTTATTAACCATGATTTTTGAATCCTTTGAAATGTGTTTAATCTATAAAAAACAGCGATTTATAATATAATTTCTTATGTAAAACTTTATGAGTCTTATTGAGATGGAGTGAGAGAAACTTACGATATTCGGGGGCTAATTTAATATAAATAACGCTAGATTATCTTTATAAATAAATATATTGCCTTTGTTAGGTATTTTAGTTGTTATGCTGGATCGTTTTTGATTGTTAGATTGCAATCTCGGTAGTTTTTTTTTAATACGATATGGTGACGTGAGGCATTATATCTTTGTTTGTTCTGATTGCTAGGCTACTATTTTTGTAATGAATACGCTTTTATTATCAGAGCTTTTTCTTTTTAAAACTTTTAAATGAGGAGCTGTCTGTTTTTTTAGATTTTCTTAATAAGATTGCTATTTGATTGATCTAATAAAGATTTATCTGTCATTTTTAATAAGAGTTTACTATTCAAGTTTTTAACTTTGTCAGAAGTAGGTTTTATTTATCCTATTTGCGTTGGCCTATAGGGCATACCAATTGATGTAGATTATAAGTATCATAATGGATTTTTAAAATAAAAATGCAAATTAAAGCTGTTTTGTGCTTACTTTTCCATCGTTAAAGTAAAATCCTATCTGGCCCTTTAGCAGTTGTTCGGCTTTTTGACCAAATATTTCATAGCGCCAGCCATTCATAGCGGGAATATTTTTCTTTATTCCTCCATTGGCAATTTTTTCTAAATCATTAGATGTTGCAATAATTTTAGGGGCAATGCTGTTTTCATTTGCAACAATTTTTAATAACACTTTGAGTAGATCGATAACAGCGGCCGTCGTATCATTGAGTGGATTATGTTTAGGAATGGGGGGTAAAGTAGAAAGATCCACCTCTAATCCTTCGTGGACAGCTTTGATTAATGATTGAGAAATTGAGAGTTTATCCCAGTTCTTATTAAGACTGCGCAACCGCTTTAATGCAGATTCATCTTTTGGTTGTTGGGTTGCTATTTCTATAAGACATTCATCTTTTATGATATGACGACGTGGCATATTGTATTTTCGTGCTTCACGTTCCCGCCAAGCTGCTATCTTTTGTAATACAGCAAGTTCACGTGGCTTTTTAATTTTTCCTTTCACTTTTTTCCATGCTTCATCTTCTGGCATATCATAGGTTTTAGGATTTAAAAGGATTGTTATTTCATCGTCCATCCAGTGAGCACGTTGATTTTTTTCTAATCTTTTTTTCAATAACAGGTAAACATCTCTTAAGTAAGTTACATCGGCAAGTGCATAGAGCAGTTGTTTTTCAGACAAAGGGCGGTAACTCCAGTCTGTAAAGCGGGAGGATTTATCAAGATGATGCCCCGTGCAGCGTTGTACAATTTGATCATAGGAGATAGAATCACCAAATCCACAAATTGATCCTGCTATTTGCGTATCAAAGAGAGGGGAGGGAATAACACCTCCAAGATGATAAATTGTTTCAATATCTTGGCGCGCAGCATGAAAAACTTTTACAACTTTTTTATCGATCATAAGGTCAAAAAAAGGTTGTAAATCAATATCTGGTGCTATGGGATCAATCAAAACTGTGACATCTGGTGATGCGAGCTGGATTAAACACAGTTGAGGCCAAAAAGTTGTTTCGCGGATAAACTCAGTATCGACTGTTACAAAATCAGAGGTACGTAGAGCGTTAAGTGCAATTTTAAGATCTGTTGTTTGTGTAATAAGATTCATCATTTTATTATAATTCGATAAATTAAATTTGTGCTTTATTGACTTTATTTTTGAGTTTTTATTCTCATATCTTGACAAATGGTTATTAAAAAGCGTTTGTAGCGCATGTGAATATTATAATCAAAGGCAAAAAACATGCACCGTTATCGCAGTCATCATTGTGCGGCTCTTCGTAGATGTGATGTAGGAACACAAGTTCGTCTTTCGGGGTGGGTTCATCGTGTTCGTGATCATGGAGGGATTCTTTTTGTGGATTTACGTGATCATTTTGGAATCACACAAATTGTTGCTGATCCTGCTTCACCAGCTTTTAAAGTTATTGAAAAAGTGCGTTCTGAATGGGTTATTCGTGTGGATGGGGAGGTGTGTGCACGTTCTGATGAGGTTATTAATGCAACGCTTCCAACAGGTGAGATTGAAATTTTTACACAAGAGGTAGAAATTCTTTCGAAATCTGATGAGCTTCCTTTACCGGTTTTTGGTGAGCCTGATTATCCAGAAGATATTCGATTAAAATATCGTTTTCTTGATTTGCGTCGGGAGACTATGCACAAAAATATCATGCGTCGGACTGAAATTATTGCGGCTATGAGACGGGCTATGCAAAATAATGGTTTTACGGAATTTACGACGCCACTTTTGACAGCTTCATCGCCGGAAGGAGCGCGTGATTTTTTGGTTCCAAGTCGTGTTCATCAGGGAAAATTTTATGCGTTACCGCAAGCGCCACAGCAATATAAACAATTGTTGATGATGTCAGGTTTTGATCGTTATTTTCAGATTGCTCCATGTTTTAGAGATGAAGATCCAAGGGCCGACCGTCTTCCTGGTGAATTTTATCAATTAGATGTTGAAATGAGTTTTGTTGAGCAAGAAGATGTTTTAGCAACTATGGAACCTATTATGCGTTCTATTTTTGAAGAATTTGCAGATGGAAAGACTGTGACACAAAGCTTTCCTCGCATTTCCTATGATGAAGCAATGCAAAAATATGGTTCTGATAAGCCTGATCTACGTAATCCGATCATTATGGAAGATGTTTCTCAGCATTTTTATAATTCTGGTTTCAAAGTCTTTGCTCAAATTTTAGCGAATGATGAGAATGCTCAAGTGTGGGCTATTCCAGCTAAAACGGGTGGAAGTCGTGCTTTTTGTGATCGTATGAATGTATGGGCACAAGGTGAGGGGCAACCAGGGCTCGGTTATATTTTTTGGCGTGAAGAAGAAGGAAAATTTGAAGGAGCAGGGCCTATCGCCAAAAATATTGGTGAACAGAGGACTGAAGCAATCCGTATACAGCTTGGGCTTGAAAGTGGGGATGCCTGTTTTTTTGTAGCTGGCGATCCAAAAAAGTTTTCATCTTTTGCCGGAGCCGCACGCACAAGGGTAGGAGAAGAATTAGATCTTCTTGATAGAGATAGTTTCTCTTTGGCGTGGATTGTTGATTTTCCATTTTTTGAATGGAATGAAGATGAAAAAAAGATTGATTTTGGACATAATCCTTTTTCTATGCCTCAAGGGGGAGAAAATGCCCTTGCCTGTCAAGATCCTCTTACTATTAAAGCTTTTCAATATGATCTTGTTTGCAATGGTTATGAAATTGCATCAGGTGGAATTCGTAATCACTTACCAGAAATGATGCTTAAAGTTTTTGAACTTGTAGGACTTTCTAAGGAAGTTGTGAAAGATCGTTTCGGTGGTCTTTATCGTGCATTCCATTATGGGGCTCCACCACATGGTGGTATGGCTGCAGGAATTGACCGCATCATTATGCTGTTGCAAGGTGTTAAAAATTTACGTGAAGTTGCTTTATTTCCTATGAATCAACAGGCGCTTGATCTTTTGATGAGTGCTCCGTCTGATGTTTCTCCTACACAATTACGTGATTTAGGAATCCGCATGGCTCCTACTCACAAAAATAGCTCATAAAGTTGATAATGGATTGTTTTCATCTTTTCTACGTAGAGTGAAGTTTTGATGCCTTTCAAGAGCCATCGGTGTGTGTGGCTGTTTGTGAAATTTAGATAGGTAAAAACGCTATTGTGTTGATTCTTTACGAGGCATTTTTATTCCTTGTTTCTATAGTGGCTTTTCCACTTGTGATAGGTGAGGAAATGATTATGATTGCTTGATCATGAATAAATTAGAAATGAAAGAACTCTATAATATTCGGGAGTCTCATTTTAGTTGAAAAAAATGAATTATCTTTATGTGTTAATATATTATTTATTTTTTATTGAAGTTTTTACAACGTTGTAGCAGAGAATTGTGTCTCTTCGTTTTTATGAAAATAATGTGATTTTCCATTCTATGGACTTACTCTAAAAAGTTTAAATTTCATAAGTTTTGAATATTTTTTAGTTTTTCATAGAAAAACTGAAGGGGATTGTTATACAATTTATCTTTATAATAAAAGATGATGTTTGAAAGGTGCTTTTGTCATTCCAGAAAGGATGAAATAACTCTTTGTGGGCAGTTAAATTATCGTCGGATTTGACAAAGCTTTCAATAAATTACTTAGGACAAGGGGGAAAGACATGTATAAATTTTTCAAATTGATATAATTTTCTGTTCATGTTCTAATTGCAGCGTTTGTTTTTATGTAATTGACTTTTAATAAAAAAGTCGACTCATAGAAGATTTCACTAAATAAATCCTATAAGATAATTTCTTATTATTGTGGGAATTGTTGTTTTAATACTATGTCTGATAAAATAAATTTACCTTTTGATAAAGAACATATTGAACCAATAGAATTACGTTCTGCTTTACAGGAACGTTATTTGGCTTATGCACTTTCTACGATTACACACCGTGCATTGCCTGATGTACGTGATGGATTGAAGCCGGTCCACCGGCGGATTGTTCATGCGATGCGTCTTCTCAAACTAAATCCTGGACAGTCTTATGCGAAATGTGCGCGGATTGTTGGTGATGTCATGGGAAAATTTCATCCTCATGGGGATGCGTCTATTTATGATGCCTTGGTGCGCTTGGCTCAAAGTTTTGCTGTTCGTTATCCGTTGGTTGATGGGCAAGGCAATTTTGGTAATATTGATGGTGATAATGCTGCTGCCATGCGTTATACGGAAGCACGTATGACTGAAGTGGCTGCATTGTTACTTGAAGGAATTAATGAGAATGCTATTGATTTTCGTTTAACCTATAATGAGGAAGATGAAGAGCCGGTTGTTTTACCAGGAGCTTTCCCTAATCTTTTAGCAAATGGTTCTTCTGGTATTGCTGTTGGTATGGCAACATCTATTCCACCCCATAATGTTGCTGAGCTTTGTGATGCAGCACTCCATTTGATTGCGCATCCCGATGTAAATGATGAGGCATTAAATCAATTCGTTCTTGGTCCTGATTTTCCGACGGGGGGAATTTTAGTTGAACCTAAAAAAAGTATTGAGGAATCCTATCGTGTTGGGCGTGGATTCTTTCGCTTGCGTTCACGTTGGCATCAGGAACCTGGTAGCCGTGGTTCTTATGTGATTGTTGTGACTGAAATTCCCTATCAGATTCAAAAGTCACGTCTTATTGAAAAAACAGCAGAGTTATTGCTTGCACGCCGATTGCCAATGCTTGAGGATATCCAAGATGAATCAGCAGAAGATATCAGAATCGTGCTGGTTCCTAAAAATCGGTCGGTTGATCCTGAGCTCCTTATGGAGTCTCTTTTTAAATTGACTGACTTTGAAGTAAGATTTCCCCTCAATCTGAATGTTTTGTCTTTGGGAAAAATACCCAATGTTCTTTCTTTACGAGAAAGTTTGCAGCAATGGCTTGAACATCGTCAAGAAGTGCTTATTCGTCGCTCTCATTATCGGCTTGATCAAATTGATAGCCGATTGGAAATTCTTCATGGATATCTTATTGCCTATTTAAATCTCGATGAGGTCATTCAGATTATTCGTGAAGAGGATGAACCGAAAAAGAAGCTGATTAATCGGTTTGAATTAACAGAAAATCAAGCTGAAGCTATTCTTAATATGCGCTTGCGTTCTTTGCGTAAACTTGAGGAATTTGAAATTCGTAAAGAATTTGAAAGTTTGAAAGCTGAAAAAGAAAAACTACAGAATTTGTTAGCTTCTCCTATAAAACAGTGGAAAATAATTTCAGAAGAAATCAAAAAAGTTCGAAACACTTTTGGTCCTGAAACACTCTTGGGGAAAAGACGTACGACGTTTGAAGAGGCACCAAGACATGATCTTGATGATATTCAACAAGCAATGATCGAAAAAGAACCGATTACTATTGTTATTTCTGAAAAGGGGTGGATGCGCGCTTTGAAGGGACATTTGACCGATTATAAAGCGCTTTCTTTTAAAGAAGGAGACAGTTTAAAGTTAGCATTTCCGGCATTTACAACCGACAAGATTGTGCTGATCAGTACGGGTGGAAAGTTTTTTGCTATTGGTGCAAATAGTTTACCTGGAGGGCGGGGACATGGTGAACCTATTCGTCTTTTAGTTGATATGGATGATGAGCACGATGTTCTCACAGCTTTTGTGCATCGCGCCGAGGAAAAATTGCTCTTGGTTTCATCTCACGGTAATGGTTTTATTGTTTCTTCTGCAGAAGTGATCGCCAATACACGAAAAGGAAAGCAAGTGATGAATGTGAAAGCTCCTGATAAGGTAAAGCTTTGTGTTCCGGTAAATGGTGATCATGTGGCTGTAGTTGGTGAAAACCGTAAAATGCTTATTTTTTCTATTGAACAAATACCAGAAATGAATCGCGGTAAAGGTGTTCGTTTACAGCGTTATAAAGAAGGTGGTGTTGTTGATGCCAAGACTTTTAATTTATCAGAAGGCTTAAGTTGGCAAGATACAGCTGAACGAATCTTTAACCGTCAGGCGGACGATCTCTTTGAATGGATGGGAACGCGTGCGGGAGTTGGGCGTTTGGTTCCAAAAGGATTTCCAAAATCAGGAAAATTTATTAATTAAATGTATTTTATAAATGGGGAAAATTCCCTATAGTTTTATGATTGTTTAAGATATTAATTTATAAGGATAATTTATTATTTTTTATATTGAAAGAAAGACCTAAAGCGTAAGTTTTTCTCTTATTTCGATCTTGTTCAGGTTAAATCAATCAAAACTGTTTGTTTGCCTATCATGAGATGAGAGACCAGCCCGTCTTCATAAAAACTATTGAAGAAAAGAATAAAAATATTTTTTAATAAACCGTTTCACATACAAGAGTTGTGGCAACAATAGGTATGTTTGTTTTGTTACATTATACCATTTATGGGTGCTGTCGTGAAATGATTTGATATTTCGAGAGCTGTACCTTTAAACAAACAATGTGAATGTTAACACAAGAGTGCTCTATTTGGAGATGTTTTATTTTGTCTGATAGGTTTATCTTCTTATTGTTTCTTATTGTTCAAGAGAGATGTTATTAATCTTTCATAGTAATATTTATTCGTTAGGATTACTATGATATTGTCTAAAAAGATGACCACGTTCAGCCCATAAGACGAGAAGTATGGCAGTGAGACTCAGAAAGAAAAATCCTGCTGAGTTTGGGATGGTTGTTTCATCAAATTGTTGGGCAATAAAAAAGCTAAGTCCTGCACCGATAGATGTTTGAAGAAAGCCGGATACAGAAGAAGCTGTTCCAGCTATTTCTCCTACAGGTTCAAGAGCGAGTGTATTGAAATTGGCCATAATACCACCGCAGGTAAACATTAATATACAATATAACGTCATATAAAAAGGAAAAGGGATAACACCACCTGCTAAGATGGACCCAATAAACCAAATGCATGAAGCGGCACAAAAGAGCAAAAGCATAGTATGAGCAATACGCCGCATTCCAAGGCGTCCAACGAGTTGAGAGTTAAAGAATGATGATAGAGCTTGAAATGCAGCACCAACTGCAAAAGCAATAGGGAACCAAAGTCCTAGATTATAGATCCCTTCGTATGTTTGTTGTGATGTATTAACGGCGGTAAAGATACAGCCTAAAATAATGGAAGTTGCAAGTGTATAGCAAAGTGTTGTGCGATTGGTTATTACAATCCATAAGTTGTGTTTAACTGAAAAAAAGGAAAGAGAGCGTTGCGTATAAAGAGTTTCAGGCAAGCGCAGTTGAATCCAAATCATCAGTCCTAAACCAATCATTGCCATGAAAATAAAAATATATTGCCAATGTCCGAGCAGTAAAATGATCTGTCCTGTTGCGGGACCAACCATTGGTGCAACAAGAAAAACCATCATAACAATAGACATAACTTCTGCCATTTTTCGACCACTGTAAAGATCACGTACGACGGAAACTGTAAGAACCCGCATAGCAGCCCCTCCAATACCTTGCAAGATACGTAAAATAAGCAAGAGAGAAAAATCAGTTACAAAGGCACAGCCAATCGCCGTAAATGAATAAAAAGCAAGCCCGAGAAGAATAAGTTTACGTCGTCCATACCTATCGCTTATTGGACCGAAAAATATTTGAGCAATGCCATAGCTAATAAGATAACTCGAAATGATATAATGTTGATCATTTTCATTGAGAACATTTAAGCCGTCTAAAATATTGGGCATAGCTGGCAGCATAATATCAACAGCTATAGCGTTAATAGCCATAAGCGAAGCAATAAGAATAACAAATTCTTTATAGCCAATTTTGTTTCTAATCGCATCTCTATGCGTTTGTTCATCGACTGAATATGACATATGGCATCCTTGAAATAAAAATTTCGTCTGAAAACAGCTCTTTTTAAGAGTCTGAATAAAATGAAAGATACCTATGATTGATTACAGGGAATATTTTTTTCGTTCAAAAGTTCCTGTAACTCATTGTTTTGAAACATCTCTTTAACAATATCACAGCCTCCGATAAATTCACCTTTGATATAAAGCTGTGGAATTGTTGGCCAATTTGAGTAATCTTTAATCCCTTGACGCAATTCGTTAGAAGTTAAGATATTAATCACTTTATAATTCAATCCTAAATAATCAAGGATCTGAACCACTTGTCCTGAAAACCCGCATTGCGGAGCGTCAGGTGTTCCTTTCATGAATAAAATGACGTCGTTTGTTTTAATTTCGTTGTCAATAAAATCATGAACAGTGGTCATTTTTATCCCTCGATATTTCAGATTTTTATCAGTGTGTAATTTATATCCATACTGCTTTTAATCGTATTAAATGTGTGAATGCAAGAAAAAATTTTAGATTATTTTGGGACATTTGTTTGCAACATTAAGGCGTGAAGGTCATTTCCCATATTGCCTTTAAGGGCATCATAGACCATTTTATGTTGTTGAACACGGGTTTTACCACGAAAACTTTCAGAAATAACTTCTGCAGCATAATGTTCCCCATCTCCAGCAAGATCACGAATTGTTACAGTAGCATCAGGAATGCCTTCACGAATAAGCGTTTCAATTGCATGGGCACTCATTGCCATCATTATTCTCCTATGTTGTTCATTTTTTTATAAAGGCTGTTTAAGAGAAAAAACAATTTTTATTCTTCACCCATAAATTGTGGAAACCAGTTTTCATAGGCTTTTGTGAGTTTGTCTACTGAAAGTGTTAATATCCCATCTATATTAAGGGAAGTACCCTCGACTTGACCTAGCTCTGTTAAAGAAACTGTATTGATTTGTGCACGCTCTTTAAGACTATTAAGAGAGTGAGGTTTGACGGCTAAAAGATAACGTCCTTGGTCTTCTCCAAAAAGTTCTGCATGATGGGGTGATTTATTGCTTAATTTTACTTTGATTCCTTTACCTGCTTTAATCACCATTTCAGCAAGTGCTATCGCTAATCCTCCGTCAGAAAGGTCATGGGCGGCGTGAATAAAACCACGATGTATGACATCTCGAACAAATTGACCATGCTTTTTTTCAAGTTGTAAATCTACAGGGGGGGGGGCGCCTGCATCAATATTTAAAATGTTACGTGCATAGATTGATTGTCCTAAATGGGAGCCGCAATTTCCTACTAAAACAAGAATATCTCCATTTTGCATACCACTTATTGTTACCATTTTAGACCAATCATTAAGAAGACCTACCCCAGCAATTGTGGGGGTTGGAAGAATGGCTTCCCCATTTGTTTCATTGTAAAGAGAAACATTGCCTGAAACGATAGGAAAATCGAGGATTCTACAAGCTTCTCCTATACCTTTAATAGCAAAAACCAGCTGTCCCATAATTTCAGGTTTTTCAGGGTTACCAAAATTGAGATTATCTGTAGCAGCCAGTGGTGTTGCACCTGTCGTACTAATGTTTCGCCAGCATTCTGCGACAGCTTGTTTCCCCCCTTCATAAGGGTCTGCTTCACAATAGCGAGGTGTTACATCAGAAGAAAAAGCAAGAGCACGTTTGCTGTTGTTTCCTACACGGATAACGCCTGCATCACCTCCTGGACAAACAAGGCTATTTCCTTGGATAAGGGTATCATATTGTTCATAAACCCATCGCCGTGAACTTTGATTAGCGGAATTCAATAAGGTCAGAAGCGCATCAACAAGATTTTCAACTTTTTTGACATCTTCTGCTTTCAAGGGTGTTTTTTTTGCCGGCTCACTCCAAGGACGATCATAAACAGGCGCTTCATCACCAAGCTCTTTGATGGGAAGATTGACAACTTCTTCCCCTTGATGAAATACACGAAAACGTAAATCATCGGTTGTTTTCCCAATGATAGAAAAATGTAGCCCCCACTTATGAAAAATTGCTTCTGCTTGCTTTTCTAGTTCTGGTTTAAGGACCATGAGCATACGCTCTTGACTTTCAGAAAGCATCATTTCATAGGCTGTCATGTTTTCTTCCCGAACAGGAACTGTATCGAGATTAAGCTGTATCCCTAAATTTCCTTTTGCACCCATTTCAACGGCAGAAGAAGTGAGTCCTGCTGCCCCCATATCTTGAATAGCAACCACGGCTCTCAGTTCCATGAGCTCTAAACATGCTTCAAGGAGACATTTTTCTGTAAAAGGATCACCTACTTGAACAGTTGGGCGTTTTTCACTGATTAAATCATCAAATTCAGCAGAAGCCATTGTTGCTCCACCGACACCATCACGTCCTGTTTTTGCACCAAGATAAACAACAGGGAGTCCAATACCTTGCGCTTTAGAATAAAAAAGGGCGTTTGTCTTTGCAATACCGGCGACAAAAGCGTTAACAAGGATATTGCCATTATAACGCTCATCAAAATTTACTTCTCCACCAACCGTTGGAACGCCAAAAGAATTGCTGTAACCACCTATTCCAGAAACAACACCAGAAACAAGATGGCGTGTTCGTGGGTGATCAGGAGCACCAAATCGCAATGCATTCATAGCAGCAACAGGACGGGCTCCCATTGTAAATACATCACGTAAAATACCACCAACACCTGTCGCTGCACCTTGATAAGGTTCAATATAAGAAGGGTGGTTATGGCTTTCCATTTTGAAAACAACACATTGTCCTTCGCCAATATCGACAACACCAGCATTTTCACCAGGTCCTTGGATGACACATTTTCCTTCTGTCGGAAGAGTTTTTAGCCATTTTTTAGATGATTTATAGGAACAATGTTCGTTCCACATTGCAGAAAAAATTCCTAGTTCAGTAAATGTTGGTTCTCTACCAATTAACGTTAGGATACGTTGATATTCATCTTCTTTTAGCCCGTGTTGTGCAATGAGTTCTGGTGTAATAGTGATGTTATTGCAAGGCTTCATGAGTATTTATCCGTCAAGTTAATCGAAATTTAGCATTTTTATTTTTTCAACCTAGCAGCTTATATTATAAACAATAATGTTGTTTAATAATAAAAATATTTATAGACAGTAAGCTGAAGATTTTGTCCGTTTGTTTGGTGGGATTTAAGACTAAAAATGGTCTTAAATAATTATGTGTTTAGAAAATAATATCCATTGTTGTTTGTGAAGAGCTTTGTTTATAGATTTACGATGCGAGAAATGGTATAAATTCTTGTTTTTTTAAATTATGGAGCGCGAGTATTTTTGCAGCATTATCCATTTACTAACTCTAAAGCACTTTGAAAAAGTAAACGACCGTCAGTACCTCCATGGGCGGGTTCAATAAAGTTTTCAGGATGGGGCATCATACCAAGAATATTACCAGCTTTATTAACAATACCAGCAATATCTTTCATTGAGCCGTTCGGGTTTGTATTTTCTGCATAGCGAAAAACAATTTGTTTATTGTCTTCCATTTGTTTCAATGTTTCACTATCAACAAAATAATTTCCGTCATGATGGGCAACAGGACAACGAATAATTTGTCCTTTAGAATAATATCGAGAAAATTTTGTCTTGGCGTTGACGACTTCAAGTTTGATTTCACGACAAACAAACTTTAAAGAAGCGTTACGCATTAAAGTACCGGGTAATAATCCTGCTTCCAACAAAATTTGAAAACCATTACAGATACCTATAATTGTCGTACCTTCTTGTGCTTTTTCACGAATGGCTTTTAAGATGGGAGTTCGCGCTCCAATCGCACCACATCTTAAGTAGTCGCCATAGGAAAAACCACCAGGAATAATAATAACATCTACATCTGGAATTGTTGTTTCTGTTTGCCAAATTTTTAGTGGCTCAACTCCCGTTATATGATGTAATGCTGCAACCATATCTCGATCACGATTTAATCCAGGAAGTTGAATGATGGCAGTTTTCATGAGCGTTTCACTTAAAAAAGTTTTATTGTATAATTTTCAATGACAGTATTTGCGAGTAACTCTTCACACATTTGTTCAAGTTTTTTCTTTGCGGTTTCAGAAGGTAGTTCATCAAGAACAATATCAAAAACCTTTCCTTGACGAATGGATTGAATGCCTTCGAAAGCTAAACTTTTTAAAGCACCGACAATTGCTTCTCCTTGTGGATCAAGAACGCTTTCTCTTAAAGTAACTGTAATGCGTGCTTTCATTTTTTGCTTCCTGCTTTTTTAAAGAACCTCTCCTTTGAAAGAGGGGTATTTATATAAGGTGATGTTTTTTTACCTTGTTTTTACTTTACGAGAACGGGACCACTTGGTCGTGTTGGTTCATTTTCATTCATAATACCAAGACGTTTGGCAACTTCTTGATAGGCATTAATAAGCCCACCCATATCACGACGAAAACGGTCTTTATCCATTTTTTCTTGTGTGTGCATATCCCATAGTCGTGCAGAATCAGGAGAGATTTCATCAGCAAGAACAATGCGCATCGTTTCATCTTCCCACAGGCGACCAAATTCCATTTTAAAATCAATTAATTGTATGTTAACACCGGCAAAAAGCCCAGAAAGAAAATCATTAATACGAATTGAAAGTTGCATGATATCTTCTATCTCTTGTGGGACAGCCCACCCAAAAGCTGTGATATGTTCTTCCGTTACCATAGGATCATCGAGAGAATCATTTTTATAGTAGAATTCAATGATGGATTGCGGAAGCGGGGTTCCTTCTTCCAGTCCCAAACGCTTAGCAAGAGAGCCAGCAGCAACATTGCGCACAACAACTTCCAACGGAATGATTTCCACCGCTTTAATAAGCTGTTCGCGCATGTTTATACGTTTGATAAAATGTGTTGGGATGCCCAAACGTCCAAGATGGCTAAAAATATGTTCCGAAATTCGGTTGTTTAAAACCCCCTTTCCGTCGATAATTTCATGTTTTTTTGCATTAAAGGCAGTTGCATCATCTTTAAAAAATTGAATATAAGTCCCTGGTTCAGGTCCTTCATATAAAATTTTAGCCTTGCCTTCATAAATACGGTGGCGACGATTCATCATGATTCTCTATTTATCTTGAGAGGTTTTTAATAACATTGATAAATGATACTATCCTAATTGATAGAATTTCTCAATGATATTGCTATGATACTTTTATAATTTTTATCATTACACGTTTACCCAAAGGTGAAGATACATAAGCGATGAGAAAGAAGATCACCTCTTTTGGATCAAATTTTTGCAAGAAAGTGAGAGAGGACCATAAGCCCTTCAGGCCAAGGTCCGTGTCCGGATTCTGCGTTAATATGGCCAGAATACCCAGCATCAACAAAGAGTGATCCCCAATCATTGGCAATTTTTTCTGCTACTGAAAATTGACAAAACTCATCGTTGCGACTGGCTATGACAATAGAAGGAAAAGGAAGCTTTTGGCGATGATAGGGGCCAAATGTCATTAAATGTTTGGGACGTATTTTTTCATTGGCGACATCTGGAGGTGCAACAAAGAATGCGCCACAAATTTTTTCTGTATTTTGTACAGTTGCATGAATAACACTGGGAACTCCTAATGAATGAGCAATAAGCATAACAGGCCTTTGAGCTTTCGCGATGGCGGTTTTAACTTTGTTAACCCACTCTTCACAAACAGGCTTTGACCAATGGAGTTGTTCAATGCGGCGGGCTGTCGACAATTTTTTTTCCCAGCGTGTTTGCCAATGATCTGGACCAGATCCTTTGTAGCCAGGAACAATAAGAATATCGAGTTGATTTGCTTTCATGAATTGTTTTCTTTGTTACAACAGATTTTTGATCATAGGTGGAATGGATTTTGGTTTTCTATGTCGCTTTATTGTTCTTCAAAAACACGTTTAAAAATCGTATTGATATGTTTGGTGTGGTAAGAAAGATCAAATTTTTCGCGAAGTTCTTCTTCACTTAAAGCTTTAGTAACATCTTTGTCGTTGAGGAGTTCTTCTAAAAAATCTTTTCCTTGTTCCCAAACTTTCATCGCATTTCGTTGTACAATTCGATAAGAATCTTCACGACTAATCCCTGCTTGTGTGAGGGCTAAAAGAACCCGTTGTGAGTGAACAAGACCGCGGAATTTATTGAGATTTTTTTGCATATTTTCTGGATAGACAATGAGATTTTCAATGACAGATGTGAGGCGAGAAAGAGCAAAATCAAGTGTAATAGTCGCATCTGGAGCAATATAACGCTCAACAGATGAATGGGAAATATCACGTTCATGCCAAAGAGCTACATTTTCCATGGCTGGGAGTGCAAATGCACGTACCATACGGGCTAATCCAGTTAAATTTTCTGTTAAAACTGGATTACGTTTATGAGGCATTGCCGATGAACCTTTTTGCCCAGGTGAGAAATGTTCTTCTGCTTCAAGAACTTCTGTTCGTTGTAAATGGCGTATTTCTATCGCTAGCCTTTCAATAGAGGAAGCAATAACACCAAGTGTTGCAAAAAACATAGCATGACGATCTCTTGGTATTACTTGGGTGGAAACTGGTTCAGCACGCATCCTCAAGGCTTTTGCTACATGTTCTTCAACGCGTGGATCGATATTTGCAAAAGTTCCTACGGCTCCTGAAATCGCGCAAGTAGAAATTTCTTCTCGTGCTGCAAGAAGACGTTTGCGACAACGGGAAAATTCAGCGTATGCAAGAGCAAACTTGATTCCAAATGTTGTCGGTTCAGCATGAATGCCATGACTCCGCCCAATGGTGATTGTCTCTTTATGCTCAAAAGCACGTCTTTTTAATGCTTCAAGAAGTTGATCTATATCCTCTAGCAAAATATCACTCGCACGCATCAATTGAATGTTCAGCGTTGTATCGAGAACATCAGATGATGTCATGCCTTGGTGGATAAAACGTGCCTCTGGTCCAATGAATTCAGCTAGGTGGGTTAGAAATGCGATAACATCATGTTTGGTAATTGCTTCAATTTCATCAATGCGATTGACATCAAATTTAGCTGCTGCCCCTTTTTCCCAAATGACTTTGGCGGCTTCTTTCGGAATAATCCCTAAGTGAGCAAGGGCATCACAGGCATGGGCTTCAATTTCAAACCAAATACGATATTTTGTTTCGGGAGACCAAATTGTTACCATTGCAGGGCGGGAATAACGTGCGATCATCATTTTTTTCCTTGTTGTGAGAGGATTGCGGCTTGGCGCAATGCATTAATACGTGTTCTGTAAAGCTCTTTATTTCCATCTTTATAAATTGCAGAGCCTGCGACAAATACATTTGCACCAGCTTTTGCTGCTATCCCAATTGTATCAACGGTGATACCACCATCAACTTCAAGATCAATAGGGCGGTTTGCAATCATGCTTTTAACGCGCTTAATTTTATCTTTTATTTCTGGAATAAAACTTTGTCCACCAAAACCGGGATTGACTGTCATGATGAGAATGAGATCTAATTGATCAAGCAAATATTCAAGTACATGTTCAGGGGTGCTTGGATTGAGTGCGATTCCTGCTTTTTTTCCCATTTTTTTGATTATTTGTAATGAACGATGAAGATGTGGACTTGCTTCAGCATGAATGGTTATAATATCTGAACCCGCTTTTGCAAAAGCTTCCAAATAAGGGTCTACTGGTGCGATCATCAGGTGGACATCAAATATTGCTTTTGTTAATGGGCGTAGAGCCTTGACTATTTCAGGACCAAAGGTGATGTTAGGAACAAAGTGCCCATCCATAATATCAAGATGAAGCCAATCTGCACCAGCATCAACAACATCTAACATTTCTTGTCCAAGTTTAGAAAAATCAGAAGCCAAGAGAGAAGGCGAAATGAGATGAGAATGGGGCATTAAAATCTCCTTGATTGGCAGTTTTTATCATATCGCTGTGTATACACAAATATCTTTTGTGTTATGACGGAAAAGAAAAAATATGTATTATAGATCTTTTTATGGAAAGATCGCTTGAAATTTTAAAGCTTTATAAGTGAAAGATATGTCGAATCATAAAACATATTTGATGCCTGAACTTCAACATAAACATACTATCGCGGTTTCTTCCCAAGAATATCGAGATGCCATGAGTCTTTTTGCAGGAGCTGTGCATATTGTGACAACAAATGGTATTAAGGGAAGACGCGGGGTGACTGTTTCGGCGTGTTGTTCTTTATCTGATGATCCTCCAACCCTTCTTGTTTGTCTCATGCGCCATAATTTAAAGAATCAGGTGTTTATGGAGAATGGAAATTTTTGTGTTAATAGCTTGGCAGGAAAGCATCGTTCATTAGCGGATGTTTTTTCGAGGCGTTGCAATTCTACACAAAATGAGCGTTTTGATGTTGCTCAATGGGGAGCTTTGCAAACGGGGGCGCCTAGTCTTTCAGACGCTCTAGCATCGTTTGATTGTCGTTTGATTTGTTGGCATGAGCACGCAACCCATTGTGTTTTGATTGGTGAGGTTGTTGCAATTAACTGTAATCAAGAAAAAGATGCTTTGATGTATTTGAAACGTGAATATCACACTTTGCCTTTATAAAGATTTTATTTTTTTGCATTGATGAAATGATTTATTGTTGCTTCATTTAGACTTTAAACAATGAATGAGGGAGTAGGGGAGGGATGGCTCTGATATCTGATATTAGATTTCCTTCTTTTTAAAGTTTTTCAATAAGCGAGAAAAATGATTCTGGATGAGATTTGATCAAGAATCCAATCTACATAAAAAGCGATTAAACCTAAACAGTGCATTTAGACATATTCGTCAATTGTTATGAAAAGACATTTTACTCTTGTGTTGATGGGTATTGCACAATATATAGACCGCACATAGCATATGTGGAGGTTTTTTATTGCATGAGCGAAGAGATTGATGGTCAATATCGCCCTAGTGAAGATGAGCCTTTTATGAATGAGCGGCAAAAGGCGTATTTTCGTGCTAAACTGGTTTCTTGGAAGAATGATATATTAAAAGAAGCTCGTGAGACTTTGGAAAATTTGCAGGAAGAGAATGTTGGTCAACCCGATTTGACTGATCGGGCTTCTTGTGAAACTGATCGTACAATCGAATTACGTGCTCGTGATCGTCAGAGGAAACTTATTTCAAAAATAGATGCTGCTTTAG
Source organism: Bartonella sp. CL100XZDX (assembly GCF_042195375.1). Lineage (NCBI taxonomy): Bacteria > Pseudomonadati > Pseudomonadota > Alphaproteobacteria > Hyphomicrobiales > Bartonellaceae > Bartonella > Bartonella sp. CL100XZDX. Next base: position 47,591 of record NZ_JBHIOH010000026.1, read on the forward strand.
AGCGCATTGATAATGGGACATACGGTTTTTGTGAAGAAACCGGCGAGCCCATTAGTATAAAGCGTCTTGAGGCTCGGCCGATAGCCGTTTTGTCATTGGAAGCGCAAGAACGTCACGAACGACGTGAAAGAGTTTATCGCGATGATTAAGGTCATTGAAATGATAAAAAACGAAATTCGTGGTGATAAAATTGTGTATTTTTATTTTTGAGGAGTAGGAATGAATAAAGATGGTTCTTGCCGCCCCTCAATTTCGGCGGTGATTGCTGAATCTTTTACCGCTTGATTCGTAAAAGGAGAGGGATTTTTATCCGATATGTTGTTTCTTTCTGTAGGGGCGGAATTTAGATGTGTGTGTTTTTCTCTCTTTTGTATTTTAGATGTACCTGTAATATCGGATTCTACAACCACATCTGTTAATCCGCCAATAAGGAGCAAATGTTCTTTATTATCGCAACGGACTAAAACAAGGCGGCGTGCTCGATCTATAGAAATTACTTCACATAATGCTAATCGTGATAGACTTTTTTTTCTATTAATGCTGAATCTTCTCGTACTTAAACGACGTAAAAACAAGATAATTATGGTAATAGCTGTGATTGTTATTATAAAAAACAAAGAGCTTATCGTTATTTTCGCAGCAGATACACCTATTTGCTCTGATAACCAGATATACATAGATTTTCTCCCATTTTTGTGTGAAAATATCGTTTTTTATCGAGATAAATTTATAAATATACCCTTAAAAGGCTCACTTAAATACAAGAAATAAAATTTTTAACATTAAGTGAGCTTTCTTAGAAAGATAATATCATAGTATATACTTTATAACAATGAATATAAAGGAAGTTTTGTGATATAAGAAACAGCTAAATCTAAGGCAATGAGAGATGGATAAAGGTTTTGATAATAATAAAAGATCAGTGTCTTCTGTTCATCGAAGAGTTGTGATTTTTGGTGTTGTTTTTATATTAGTTTTTCTTTTCATTGTGGGTATTTTAGGTTTTTTTTATCCACAAAGCTATTTGCAAAAGGCGATATCAATATCTTTTTTGATTCTAGCAATTATCGGTGTTGCAACACTCGTTTTGTGTGGAATGGGCATTTTAAGATATCATGTGTGGTCGCATGAAGATTTTGATTTTAGCATTTTTAATAGGAGCGATGATGCAATTGTAATCTCTGATCTTTCTGGTTTTGTTTATTATTCTAATCAAAACTATCAAAAAATTCTGACCTATAAGCCTGAAGTGTCTTGTTATATGGTTATTGCTGATCTTCCAGGAGCAGGTGCACTCTCGTATCGCTTAAAGGTTGCTGCCTGTAATAATCTTGCAGCGCAAGAGGAATTGAGAGTAGAACAACCAATTTTTACTGATTCTACACCAAAAAAATCTGTTTGGTATAACATTTCCGTGCAGCCTATCACAAAACAGAAAAAAAAGCTTTTATTTTGGCGTATTACTGATATTTCGCATTTACAACAAACGCGAGAAGTTTTTTTCTCGAACCTTCAAGAGGCTATCAATCACTTGGATCAAGCCCCTATTGGTTTTGTATCAGTTAATAGACATGGAACTATTCTTTATGCCAATGCGATTTTTGCCGAATGGTTTTCAATTGATTTAGCGAATTTCTCAATTGGTCAATATAATTTTGATTCGTTATTTGATAGCGTTGGCGCTAAGAGCTCATGGAGTGATATCTGTTGGCAAACCAACAGATATCAAAGTTCAGGTTACTCTTTACCTTATAGGTTTTCGTTATGTTTAAATTCACACACGACTTGTGAGAAAATATTCCATTGTCTTATATCTGTTTCTTCTCTCTTAGAAGAGGAGGCCATTTATCGTATTGTGATCATTCCACAACAAATACAAAAAGAAGAGGACGATCAATTAAAATTACCCAGTATATTAGGAGAATATTTTGATGCGAGTCCTTTTGCAATAGCCGTGGTGGATCATGCAGGGCAATTGATTCATATGAATAAAGCTTTTTCATCACTCACGGGATGTATGGACAAAGCTGTCAATTTTTATGATGTTATTTCTCGTCGTGATTGTGTGCAGTTAGAGCGTTCTTTTCAGAGAATTGCGACAAATAAAAATTATTTTGTTTCTCTAGAAACTGTTTTAGAAAAAAATGAAGAATGCCATTTACGACTCCATATTATGTCTGTACCGCCTTATCATGGTGATGCATTGCAAGATTTGCTTATTATCTCTGTCATTGAAACAACCGAACAAAAAACACTTGAAGACAAAATGATGCAAAGTCAGAAGATGCAAGCTGTAGGACAATTGGCTGGCGGCATTGCTCATGATTTTAATAATGTTTTAACAGCAATTTTAATGTCGTGTGATCTTCTTTTAAATACGCATCGTAGTTCTGATCCTGCTCATGCTGATCTGATCAATATTAAAAATAATGCTAATCGAGCAGCTGCTCTTGTACAGCAATTATTAGCTTTTTCTAGAAAGCAAACACTTCGACCTGAAGAAGTTGATTTTACTGAATTTTTATCAGATATCCGCAATCTTATTTTACCACTTTTGGGGAATAATATTCAGTTAAAAATTATCCATGGAAGAGATTTGTGGAGCGTTGAAGTTGATCAAGCATCTTTCCAGCGTGTTATTATGAATTTGGTTATTAATGCGCGTGATGCCATGTTAGATGGAGGTATTGTTACGATTGCGACAAACAATATTACAAAGCAACAAAGTGCTGAATTTAATCATCTTGGTTTAGCAATTGGCGAGTATGTGCAATTGACTATTTCAGATACAGGGGCTGGTATATCTGCTGCTATACAAGAAAAAATGTTTGAGCCATTTTTTACAACAAAAGAAGTTGGAAAAGGAACAGGACTTGGTTTATCAATGGTTTATGGAATTATCAAGCAGAGCGGTGGGTACATTTATTGTGAAAGTAAAGAAGGTGAAGGAGCAACATTTCATATTTTTCTTCCCCGTTATATCCCCAATATAAAAGGAGAAATTTCTCAAAAGATTGAAAAAGATGAAGAGAAAGATAAAAATATAGACTTAACAGGATCTGCGACTGTTTTATTGGTTGAAGATGAAGATGCGGTCAGAATGGGGGGGGTAAGAGCTCTTCAAATGAGAGGATATATGGTTTTAGAGGCAGCAAGTGGGGTGGAAGCACTCTCTATTCTTGAGGAACAAAAAGGAGAAGTTGATATTATTGTTTCCGATGTGGTGATGCCAGAAATGGATGGGCCCACTTTATTGAAGGAAGTCCGTAAAAACTATCCTGATATCAAATTTCTTTTCGTTTCTGGATATGCAAAAGATGCCTTTGCTAAAAATCTTCCACAAGATGCTGTTTTTGGTTTTTTATCTAAGCCTTTTACACTCAAACAGTTAGCTGTAACAGTTAAAGAAACACTTTCGTCATAAACAAAAATTTATGCAATAGAAAATTGCGTATTTTAAGATTTTTTAGGCGAAATACGAGAGTATTTTGATAAATAGAGCTTATGATAATGTCATAGAATTGAATAAAGAAGAAAAATTTTAAAAATGAACTAAAATTCAAAAAATTACATATTTTGTGCAAAAATTTATGAAGAGATGGACTCTATTATGTCAATATTTCATAGAGATTTTCAATTGTAGATACTGAGCAAAAACTATGTGTAAAGCATTGAAATATGCTGATTAATAGATTGTTGATACACTCAAAAAGATAAAAGCTGTTGTTGCGTATCGACCATTTTGCTCTTCCCTTCAATAAATGCTTTTAAGGCTTCGGGATAGAGTCTATGCTCTGCTTTAAGAACTCTTTGTGCTAAGCACTCAGCAGTATCATGGGGATAGACTGGAACGGCTGCTTGGGCAAGGATTTTTCCTGCATCCATGTCTTCTGTAACAAGGTGAACAGTGCAACCCGTGATTTTTACACCTGCTTGTAAAGCTTTTTCATGTGTGTTTAAGCCTTTAAATGAAGGCAAAAGAGAAGGATGAATGTTTAAAATTCGTCCTTCATAAAGTTTTACAAAACGTGGTGAGATAAGGCGCATATACCCTGCAAAGCAGAGAAAATCCGGTTTATATTGATTTAAAATTGTAAAAATATTTTCTTCATGCTCTTCTTTTGTTTTGTAAATTTTACGATCAACAATATGAATAGGTAAGTTATGGTTTTGCGCTTTTTCAATACCGTTGGCACGCGGATTATCGCAAATAACCGCAACGATTTCAGCAGGATATGCCGTTTGTTGACTAGCTTGAGCAAGGGCGACCATATTGGATCCATTACCAGAAATGAAAACGACGATTTGTTTTTTCATAAATGCAGTACCCCTTTATAAAGTATTCCTTTATTTTGATCTTGGCATTTTGTTAAAATGCCAAGGGGAGTTACAGTCTCTCCTTTTCTTTCAAGAGCTTGTGTAATTGTTTCAGCTGCATGCTGTGCTACGATAATGATCATGCCAATACCACAATTAAATGTTCTTAACATTTCTGTTTCTTCTATTTTACCTTGTTTGGCAATCCATGAAAATACTGCTGGAACATTGATGTTAGAAAGATTAACTTCAGCGCAGAGAGAGGATGGAAGGACACGTGGAATATTTTCAGGAAAACCTCCACCCGTAATATGAGCAAGAGCTTTAATCCCTTCATATTTTCTCATGATGGGAAGAAGCGATTTTACATAAATGCGTGTTGGTGTAAGAAGTGCTATACCAAGGCTGCTTTCGGGGGAAAAAGGGGCAGGGTCATTCCATTTGAGATAATTTTGCTGGATGATTCGTCGAACAAGCGAAAAGCCATTGGAATGAATTCCAGAGGCGCTTAGACCTAATATAATATCACCTTCTGTCAAATCTTTTGAAGGGAGTAGCTTGCTACGTTCGCATGCTCCAACAGCAAAACCAGCTAGATCATAATCTCCCTCTGCATACATTCCTGGCATTTCTGCAGTTTCTCCTCCAATAAGAGCAGCACCGGCTTGTTTACATCCTTCTGCAATACCGGAAACAATCGCAGCTCCTTGTTCAGGGTCAAGCTTTCCAGTTGCAAAATAATCCAGAAAAAAGAGAGGTTCAGCCCCTTGTACGAGTAAATCATTGACACACATAGCTACAAGATCAATACCTACAGTGTTATGGTGACCTACTTCAATGGCAATTTTTAATTTTGTTCCCACACCATCATTGGCTGCTACTAGGATAGGATCCGTAAAGCCTGCTGCTTTTAAATCAAAAAGTCCACCAAAACCGCCAATTTCTGCATCTGTTCCGGCTCGTTTTGTTGCGCGTATAAAGGGTTTAATTTTTTCTATCATGGCATTACCCATATCGATGTTTACACCGGCTTTTGCGTAGGTAAGACCAGCTTTGGATTTATCCCCAGCCTTGGATTTATTATTTGTAAGATCTTGATTGCTCATTGGAGCCTTCCTTTAATGGAAAATCAGGTTTTGATATTATGCAATGCCATGATAGAGTTCTCTCTGCAAGAGATATTGATAAGAAAATAAGCAACTTTTCTTGTACCTTATTTTGAAGTTGTTTATAATTTTTTGTGAAGAATTTTTTAGGATATTTTATGAGCAAGATATCAGATAATCACGGACAGTCCTCTTGGCAGCTTATGAGAAAGAAAGTGAGTGAGAATACATCTCGTGATCGTTATAAGACTTATGTGCCAGCGTATACTCAATTACCTTTGCCGAATAATATGAAAAGACAAATCTTTTTTTGGCTTGGTACGCTGATTTTTTTCATTCTTTTTATGTTTGTTTTTGGATCAATTTTGCTTCCTTTTGTGGCAGGGATTGTGTTGGCTTATTTTCTCAATCCCATTGTTCAATTACTTGAAAAATTTGGTATTCGTCGTGTGTTTGGGACTGTCCTTATCACCCTATTTATTGTTATTACCTTTGTTGCTGCTTTAATTATTTTGATTCCTGTTATTAGTTGGCAAATACAGCAATTTATGAGTGATGGTTTACCTGTTTACATTAATCGTATTCAAACCTTTTTTGTTGAGCATGATTTTGATTGGTTAAGGCGCTATTTTGGAAGTGATCCAAATGAATTACGGAATAATATTAAAGGATTTTTGGGAGAAGGTTCGGATTTTATTACGTCTCTTTTGAATTCACTTTTAAAGTCAGGAAAATCAATCGTTAATATCGTTAGCCTATTTGTTGTGGCACCTGTGGTGGCATTTTATATGTTATTAGATTGGCCACGTATGGTAACAGCAATCGATTCGTTAATACCGCGTGATCATCTTGAAACTGTTCGTAGTATTTTTCATGAAATGGATAGAGCTATTGCAGGCTTTGTTCGTGGACAAGGAACAGTTTGTCTCATATTGGGAGGCTATTATGCTATTGGTTTAACGATTGCAGGACTCAATTTTAGTCTTTTGATTGGTATGTTTATTGGTCTTATTAGCTTTGTTCCTTATATCGGCACAATGAGTGGCTTGGTCCTTTCTGTTGGTATTGCATGGGTCCAGTTTTATCCCAATAATTGGGGGGGAATCATCGTTGTGATGGCACTTTTTTTAATTGGTCAGTTTATTGAAGGTTATATCCTTCAACCCAAGCTTGTAGGTTCATCAGTGGGATTACATCCCGTATGGTTGATGTTTTCACTTTTTGCTTTTTCTTCACTCTTTGGTTTTACTGGTATGCTTGTTGCTATTCCTGCGGCAGCGGCTGTTGGCGTTTTAGTTCGTTTTGCTCTTCATACTTATCTGAGTTCTCAGATGTATTCGAGAAGCGGAAATTCGGAGCCGCTAGAATGAATGGGCGTGAAACGCAATTATCTTTAAATTTTCCCTATGATCCGATTTTTCAATTTGAGGATTTAGTGGTAACGGAAAGCAATCGTATGGCTTTTCAGCTTATTGATCACTGGCCCAATTGGAGCTTACCTATTGCAGTTTTGGTTGGTAAAGAAGGCTCTGGAAAAACGCACTTTTCTAATATATGGCTCCAAAAAGCAGATGCTTTCAGGATTCAGCACAATGAAATTGATCAGGCTATTACTATGGCTTCTTTAGGCAGATCATTTTTAATAGAGGATATTGATGCAGGTGAAATCAATGAGACAGAACTTTTTCATTTAATTAACAGTATTAAGCAAGCAAATCTTGATGCACGACAAGCTACTTTATTGATGACGGCACGAACACTTCCTTCCGCTTGGAATTTAATGTTAAATGATCTAAAAAGTCGTCTTAATTCGGTAATGTTCGTTGAAATTAATCAGCCTGATGATGCATTGTTAACAGCTGTTGCATTTAAGCTTTTTTCAGATAGGCAACTTATTGTACATCCAGATACGGTTTATTATCTTGTAAGTCGTTGTGAACGTTCTTTATTTTCATTGAAGCGTGTTATTGATTCTGTTGATCAGTTGGCATTACAAAGAAAAAGAAAAATAACACGTTCTGTTATTGCTGAAGTTTTGAATAGAAGAAATCCGTAAATACTCCTTATCATGGCTTACTTATTCTGTCCTTCTACTATCGTTTCAATACGTGGAAAGACAAGTCATTTAAATTTTCTCCTTTTTGGATATCTATATAAAAGTAAAAAATAATATTTTTTACTTTTATCATGTGTTTATTTTAAATAGCTTTGAGATTTTATTGTATGATGTTGAATTCTTTCCATCTTCGCATTTGAAAATTTTTCTAAAAAGAGCGCTTTATTTTATTTATAATAAAATCTTTGTGCTTTGAAAAAATGTTTGTTGTTTATGGATTTGGATTGTAGAAGATTCTAGAATTTTTAATAAAAGCGTCTTTGGGAAGATAGAAAAAGAGAGGAAAAAGCTTAATACAGCTTAATTTTTTGGCTTATGTGCTCTTTGGGAAAGTTTTTCTATGATATTTAAGTCGTTTTTTTCTAAAATTGTATCTGTGGAATGCGTTTTGATACAGTGAGAGCTTGCTTAAAACAGGACAAGAATTATGAAGTCCTTATAGAGAAATTCATTCTTTTTTAATATAGATTGGATTTTCTACGGAGGTTATTTTCTACTACTTGTTAATAAATCTGTTATTGAATAGGGAAAAAGATTTAAAAATGTGCTTTTTTGTAAAGAAATGCAACAAAATTAAAAAAAAGTGTGTTTTTCTCTTGCACTTCTGTTGTGAAAATTTTAGGAAATGTGCATCAAGTAAATGTAAATGGCGGAGCGTAGCGCAGCCTGGTAGCGCACCTGATTTGGGATCAGGGGGTCGTAGGTTCGAATCCTATCGCTCCGACCATATTTGATTGAGTGTGTGAGAATGACCCAATTGGGTACGTGTGGTGAGAGACTATCATTCAAGCGTTGTGTAATCTGAAGGAAAAAGGCATGATCGCACGTATTTATAGTCCTGCTAAGACAGCTATGCAGTCAGGTAAGGGGAATACAGGTTTTTGGATTCTAGAGTATGAGCCGGTGAAAGCGAAAATGCTTGAACCTCTTATGGGGTACACGGCAACGTCTGATATGAATAATCAGGTAAGAATCCGATTTAATAGGAAGGAAGAAGCGATTGCTTTTGCGCGTAAGAATGCTATCTCTTACCGTGTAGAAAAGAAACATACGTCGATTCGACGTGCTATTTCTTATTCTGATAATTTTCGCAGTGATCGGCAGCATTCTTGGACACATTGAATTAAAGATGCTATTTTGAATTGAGAAAATAATCAGTTGGGTCCCGTAGCTCAGCTGGATAGAGCAACGGCCTTCTAAGCCGTGGGTCACAGGTTCGAATCCTGTCGGGATCACCATGTTTAAATGATATTAATAGGCTATAAAAAGTTAGAGAGTTTTCCTTTTATTCTATTAGCTTATTTTTCTGTAAACTCCCGAACCTTTTTGATGTTTTTTGGTTGATTTTGTTGCTAAACGTTTTCTGTTGACTGTTTTAGTATAAAATGATGCTGTTTTCTCTTTTTTCAGTCAAAATTGCTTTTGATTGCTGAAACTTTAGCATTGCATATTCTTGCCGCGTGTTGCTACTATATCACATGCTTTAGGAAACAGATTGCAAAAACTCTTTTTTACGAGCTTCTTTTCATCTTTCTGAAAATGAATATTTTATTTCTTAGATTAGATTTAAGCATTGCGGCTAATGCTGGTGAAATTGCCAAAAAACATCTATTGTGATTTTTTTTTATTTTTTATGAATAATATTATTACGTTTTTCAGCATGATCTTTGGTAAGATCGATTTTGATTAGATACAAGGCATGATGGATTCGATTTAGAACTGTTTATGATGAGAATTTACAGACGGCACAAGAGGTGGGGAATATCTTCTTGTCTTGGAAGCTGTGATTCATAACGAATTACTTCTTTATGGTTTTTTCGTATAAAAAGTTGTTATATGTGCCGTCCAGATAAGATATTGTTTTTTTCAATGAGAGACACTTGCGGACAATTTGATTTAACATGATTGTCACTGTTTCTCAGGTAGGGTTATAGGTTTCATCAATGTTTAGGTTTTCTTAGTCTTATAGGTTTAAGAATGTATACTGTGTATTTATATGAATGAAGATAGATTATATCTTAGAGTTAAATTTTTAGATTTCATATTTACATTTTCAAATGTTTCTTCTTATTTCTTTATAGTTTGTACATCATGTTAGAAGTATTTTAATATTGGATAACAATCACATTAAAATGTTATACAGATGAGATCTGAAGATCTAAACTCACACGGTTCAAGGTGATCATTATTTCAATAAGAATATAGTGTGAGGAGAATGCCATTTTACAGGCTTTGTTTTAAGAGATATCTCTTAAAGCTCACTTTACGCTGGCGCTCGTGAATGGTACAATGGTAAATCCATTGAGCTCCATCATCTTTACACTTATGAAGAAATAAGCTGACGCTATCATATACTTTGCCTATTTGTCAGCCTCCGATGTTGCAATAGATCTTAGCACTTAAGGCATTTATCGGCATTTTTGTGCTTTTTTATACAATTTTTACTTAATACTAATTCCTCTTATGACGTGTAAGAGAGACGGTTTTGTTTGATTCAATATAAATTAGGTTTGAAATGAGAAAACATTACGATATTCGGATTTCTCATTCAACATGGCAAACAATAAAACATGATTATAAATCAATGTATTTTTAGAATGAAAAAATTTGCTTTTATCGTGTTTTTTTACTATTTTTAATATTTTATTATAATCTGTAATTGGTAAACTCAAAATACAGCTCTAAGGTTAAGTGTTTTATATCTATCGAAGTGACTGTGGTTATATCTAACTGTTTGGACAACAAGTGTATACCAATAGACATGAAAGAATTAAGAAAAACAGGGGATAGATCAGGAAATAAACAATATTTTTTAGAACAGAAGCCTATGCTTGTCGCAAAAGTTTTACAATCAAGACTTCTGATCCGTTGAGGCGTGAAGCTGTTGGCATGTTTTTTAGAACGTTAGAGGATTTTTCACAAGAGGATTTAGAAGCATTCAAAACATTATTAGAGATGATTAGCGAAGCGCAAAGAAAAGAAAATGCTACTGTTGTAGAGAAATGTTAGAAAATCCTATTCCCTTAACTTTATTAAGGTATCCCTCATAGCAAAAAACACTTGGAAAACCAATAAGTTATTGTTGATATAAAATGCAATGGTGGGCGTGACAGGGATTGAACCTGTGACCCCTACGATGTCAACGTAGTGCTCTCCCGCTGAGCTACACGCCCATTCATTGATGTTGCATACACCATATAGAATGCCAAACGTCAATGCCTAATTTCATTTTCTCTCTCAACAGATGCAAATAACTTTAAAAAATACTTTTTAAGCAGCGATAAGGATCTTTTCAACTTCATTGACGAGTTCACGTAAGTGAAATGGCTTAGAGAGAACCTTTGCATCAGGAGGGGCATCACTATTTGAATTGAGTGCTACTGCTGCAAAACCTGTAATGAACATTACTCGTAAATCAGGGTCAATCTCAGTAGCACGTCGTGCAAGTTCGATTCCGTCCATCTCTGGCATCACAATATCAGTCAGGAGAAGGGAAAATGGCTCTTCTTGTAAACGTTCATATGCGCTAATACCATTATCGAAATCGGCGACTTCGTAGCCTGCACGTTCTAAGGCTTTTACGAGAAAGCGACGCATATCGTTATCATCTTCTGCGAGCAGGATTCGTTTCATGATTATGTTCCAATGGCTCCATTTGTCAGAGTTTTGCCGCATCAATTATACAATATAGAGTATTTAGAAAAAAGATGGTAAAATGCTCATAATTGAAATGAATGGCAAAATGGTTAATTCTTACATTCTTATTCAGAATACAGCATATTCGTTGTGAGTTGGTTAAATTCGAAATATATGTGATTTTGAAAAAAGCAGGGGGGCTCTAAAACTTCTAAGATGATTCATTGCTATCTTTTCTTTTAAATTTGCTGATTATTATCAGAATTCCATTAAAAAACTTATGAAAACCATTATTGTAGGGACTTTCTATATCGAGAAATTAAAAGAATATTATGTTAATTTATTGTTTTTAAAAAGTTCTCCTAAGAAATAGAAATTTTATAGTTATTTGTTTTTATAGAGATTTGTAATAAATATTATAAATGCGCTTTATTTCCAGTTTTTTTTCCTTAAATAGATGAAAAATATTATTTTTCTAGATATAATATTAAATGAGCATTTTATAACAAATCAAAAATAGTATTTTGATGCTTTATTTATAAATATGTATCATGTTATATTAAGATAGATTTATTATTTTTTATTTATATAAATAGTTTTTTATTAAGTTATTTTTTTTATGATATAAAATAATATTTTTTAATGTAATGATATACTTTGTATATTAGTTTTTTTATTAGAATGCATGGTGAATATTTAGGTCATGGCTTGTCTGTAGAGGCTAGAAAACGAATCATATGAGTGGTTGGAAAGTAAAACCCATTATATTAAAAAGTGTCTGTAGATCCGATGCTCGTAGAAAAATTCTTTTTTGATGGGGCAGAGCGGAAATTAAGGTTTAGTGTTATTTTACAGATATATTATCGGGAATAAATGCATCAAATGCAGCCCAAAATTGCTTTTTATAATCTTCGTTAGCCATAATTGTATCCAGTTCAGCGCCTGTAATAGTAATACTTTCTGTCAGACGTGTGTGTTGGCATAATTGCTGCACTTCAATGTTGTTTGCAATATTATTTTGATTGGCAAGAATAAAGAGTGTTGGGATTCGTAAATCTCCATGAAGTACATTTCTCTTCACAGAATCAATCGCATTAAATACTGATGCTATCCATTGGGATGTTGGGGGCTTAATGGAAGAGAGCGGCACTTTATGTATGTGTCCCAATTGTATATGTTTTTGTTTTGTTTTGTTTAATTTTATACCATCTTTCGCTGGTATAAAGCCAAGACCTATATCAGAAAGAAATTGTGTTAATTTATGTTGAAAACCATTTGTTTTATTGCCGAATGGAGCAAAAAGGGGAGAAACACAGAGCAATCTATTAAACTGATGATTAATGAGATCTAATCCGCTAAGTGCTATCAATCCACCTATGCCGTAGGCAAGCATAGAGTAAGGTGGCAGACAATTAGGATAAACAATATTTTTAAGAAATTTATATAAGTCATTAATATCGTTATTTATATCAAAATAATGATGTCTGTTTTGTTTTCTTATCTTGAGGGATGTTTTTTCTTGATCAAACCAGTCAAATATTGCTGTATGAAAACCGCGTTTAGAAATTTCATTTATTAATAAAAAATATTTTTCTAAAGCATTTGCGTAGCTTTTGAGAATAACAATTGTTCCCTTAGATTTTTCCACCTCAGGATATGTTATAGCAAAACGAATTTCATGATCTATTGCTATTTTAAGAGTACCATGATGGACATTAAGAGGAGTGGCCCCCCAGTCTATGGGATAAAGAGGTGTTTCCAATTGAAATCCTTTACAGTGTATTTGCTGCTTAGTGCTTTGACACTTATGTAATGAAGAAAAAGGATTTTAAAAGGGGTATATTGCTTTTTAGATAGTTTTTATCAATTTAGGTCCCAAAGAGTTGAAATAAAGAAAAACGATTACTAGATAATATAGTGCGGTTGCCATGATGGGGCCGCAGGTTCACAAGTAAGTTTGCCATGTGGGAACTTTGTGAATTAGTTATAAATTATAGTCGCTCTAGAGGAGGGCAATATTATGCGTCAAGTGGATTTTTCACCATTTTATCGTTCCACAGTAGGTTTTGATCATCTTTTTAACTGGTTTGATTCTAGAACACAACCAGACGAAGTTTCTTCTTATCCCCCTTATAATATCGAGCGTTTAACTGAAGATTCTTATAGAATTTCTATGGCTGTTGCTGGTTTTTCTCAAGATGAAATTGATATTGAAACGCATTGTAACCAGCTGATCGTTAAGGGAGACAGAAAGTCTAAAAATGATGATGAAGAGCGAGAATTCCTTTATCGAGGTATTGCTTCGCGTGCTTTTGAACGGCGTTTTCATTTAGCTGATCATGTTAAGGTTATTGGGGCAGAACTTGGAGATGGACTTCTTCATATTCAGCTTAAAAGGGAAATGCCAGCTGAATTAAAACCCAAAAAGATAACTGTACAGATGTCACCATCCATTACAAAAAATGATAACAGCGACATTATCGTGTAAAGAAAATTTAGAAAATATGAGATCGAATAATTATAAATTTTTCTGAAGAATAAAAAACGCGAGACAAAAGGTCTCGCGTTTCGTATGTGTTTTCCCAAGAACGAATCTTATTTTAATAAAACAGCTTATCTCGAATTTATGATAAAATATCATTGCACATTATTCGATGTTGAAGAAAAAGTTCATGTGTGTGCAATTGAAATGCATAATAATTCACTTTTTAAGTAAGCTTATTTTATAGCATTTTAAAAATGGTCGGAGCGGCGGGATTTGAACCCACGACCCCTTGACCCCCAGTCAAGTGCGCTACCAAGCTGCGCTACGCTCCGAGTTTGTGTAAAACGATTAAATGACTGTTTCTTTAAAGGCAAGAGAAAAAATAAACAGAATAATCTAAAATGCTCTTGCACTTAGAGCTTTTGAAAGTAAAAATTTTGGACATCAATATTTTGTTGTTAATTCAAGATAAATAACGAATTTGTAAAATTCTTTGTGATCATTAAATTTTTAGCACTATAGTTAATAGATGTATACATTTAATTACTTTTGAGATTGTGAGGGGGTAAGATTGGTGACTTTAGGGGTATGAATTGGAGCAAATGAGTGCGGAAGGTATTTTTTTTTCTTACCTAATCGTTACTTTTCTAAAAAGATAAAGATTTTCAAAAGAAGAGGAGTGAATGTATGGTTTTGAAAAGTTTTCGTTTTTTTAGAGTTTTTATAGATGAGGTATTTTGCATTTTATGTGGACAAAAAATTGTAAGTTCTGGATTATATAATCACAAATCTCATTTTACGGGTATGTATTTTTATCCAAATAAACAAGGTCAGAATGCTTTAATTTATGTTTTGTTTTTTTTTCTGAAATATCAGATAAAATATTATAGAGGAATAACTTTCAAAGTGTCTATTGAACTAAGAAAAGAGTAAACTATGAGCCGTTTTTCGGTAATAAATTTGACGCAAGCAGCAGTGGATCGTGTTAAAGCGATTATGGATGCAAAAGATGCACAGGGTATTCTTGTTGGTATCAAAAAAGGCGGTTGTGCAGGGATGGAGTATACAATTACTCTTGTCAAAGAAAAGGGGATAGATGCGGATGTTGTTGAAGTGAATGGTGCCCGTGTTTTTGTAGCACATGATGCGGTATTATTTTTATTAGGGACGCAGATGGATTATGAAGTGACAACGCTGCGGTCTGGTTTTATCTTTAAAAATCCTAATCAAGTTTCAGCATGCGGGTGTGGAGAATCGGTGGAACTTCGTCCTGCTACGCAGGATCAATATAAAACAAATTGAGCTGAGCTAAATTATAATTTAGTAATTTTAGAGGGGCTTGTTCTTTTAGGTAGAAGAAATCTACTATTTTTTATTGTTCATTTTTAGCTTGCTTCCAAAGTGCTTCCATTTCATTCAAGGATGCGTCAGTGAGTGTTTTAGATTGAGTGGATAGCTTTTCTTCAATATAGGCGAAACGATTTCGAAATTTTATATTCGTTTTTTTTAATGCTTTTTGTGAATCAATCGCTAAGTGGCGTGCGAGGTTAAGGAGTATAAAGTAGAGATCTCCAAACTCTGCTTCTATCTCTGAGTTTTGTTTATTTTTGATGGCTTCTTTGAGCTCTTCGAGTTCTTCTTCTATTTTTTCAAAAACTTTATCACTTTTTTGCCAATCAAAACCTACTTTAGCTGCTGCTTCTTGTAAAGCAAGTGCCTCTTGGTTTGCTGGCTGGATTTGTTTTACTTTTGCGAGTATGCTTGTGGAGGAATTGTTGTTTTTTTCTTCGCACATTCTTTTTTGTTCAACCTGTTCTCTTTTTTTTATATATTCCCACTCCTCTTTTATAAATCCTCGTTTTTTTTGCTCGGCATTTCCAAAAACATGAGGATGGCGTCGAATCATTTTTTCCGTGATTGCATAAACAACATCTTCAAAAGTAAAGCTGCCTTCTTCTTGTGCTATGGTAGCATTATAGACAACTTGTAAAAGAAGATCTCCAAGTTCTTCACAGAGATCCTTTCGATTCTTTCGTTCAATGGCATCGATGACTTCGTAAACTTCTTCGAGCATATAGGGTATGAGGGATTCAAAAGTTTGTTTTTTATGCCAGATACAACCATTATCAGAGTTTCGTAATGCAGTGATAATTGCTGTGAGATCTTTGATATCTTTTGAGGCTAACATTTTGCACTTCCTTTGTAAGCAATAGAGCTTATGTTAGATGTCCCAACGCCTATGTAACCACATCCATTGTCCAGGATATTCACGGACCCAAGATTCAACAATATCATTTAATTTTTGCGTAGAAGCAGCTATATCGATATCATTTTTTTCATCACGTGGAAGTTCTACATGTTCATATAACTCTAAACGATGACGTCCACTAGGCAAACGAATACAACGTGCTGGATAAATATCACAGTCATATTGTCGAGCAAGTTTTATAATTAAGGGGTTTGTTTTAAGAGGTCTGTTAAAAAATGTTCCCATGATACCGCGGCGAAATTTTTGATCAACGAGCATACCAACATTTTCACCTTCTTCTAATTTGGCTGCTAATGCCCATGCTGCTCCGGCCTTGGAGGGAACAAGGTGTCCCATAGAAGTTTGTCGTGCTTTAAGGATTCGTTTGGCAACATAGGGATTATTGGGTGGTCTAAATAATACCGTAACATTAAGATCAAAACTTTGTGCACAAATAGGCAGAAGTTCAAAATTTCCAGTATGTGCGGTGAAAAAAATATGTGGTTTTTTTTCATTTTTTAATCGCTCAAATATTTCAATACCTTTAACCTCAATGAAACCTGGCTCGTCTGCATGAGGATCAAAATCAAAAATTTTATCAAGAAAAATATATTCGGCTAGGAAACGTCCTATATTTTCCCACATTTCTATTGCAATCGCACGGAGTTCTTGCTCTGTTTTTTCTGGATATGCACTCCTAAGGTTTGCAAGTGTGATTTGATGACGATGTACAAGGGGACCAATTTTTTTTGCTAACCAAGCAAAAAAAGAAATTCCCATTTTGGCTGGAAAACATTTTAGAATAAATAAAGAACCAAAGAGCAGATATGCCCATAACAAGTAGGATATTTTTTTAGCTATAATTTTAATACGATATATGAGATTTTTAAGAGAAAGCTTCATCATGATTTAATCGATTTTAAGGATAATTTTACCAAAAACATCACGGCTCTCCATTCGTTTTAAAGCTGTATCAATTTCATCCAGCCCAACAATTGTATCAATGACAGGGTGTACGGCTTTTTGTGCCATTTTTTGCATGGCATTTTTCATATTTTCCATACGGCAGCCAAATGAACCGAATATCTTAAGCTGTTGCTGGAATAATTGCATGAGATTTATTGGTGCTGAAACACCAGAGGTAGAACCGCAAGTCACTAAACGTGCTCCTTTTTTCATACATAACAGAGAACCGTTCCATGTATCTACACCAACATGCTCAAAAACAACGTCAACACCTTTTTTTTGGGTTAATTTACGCACTACACCTTCAAAACGATCTTTACGATAATTAATCACATGATCTGCCCCAAGAGCGTGCGCTTTTGCAATTTTTTCATCTGAACCTACAGTTGTGATAACTGTACAGCCCATGTGTTTTGCAAGTTGAATGGCTGCAGAACCAATACCTGAACCACCAGCCTGTATCAGGATTGTTTCTCCTGCTTGTAGTTTTGCGTTATCGAAAAGCATATGTTCTACGGTACCAAAAGTAATTGGAGCAACTGCTGCCTGCAATTCATCACATTGGGGTGGTGATGGAACTAATAAACGTGCTGGCAAATTGACAAGCTCACACGCAAATCCATCAAGGTGAAAACCGTAGACTCCCTTTACCTGACTGCAAAGATTATCCCGTCCTTCATGACAAGCTTGGCATACTCCGCAGGTTTGTGCACCATAAATTGAGACAATCTGTCCAAGTTGGAGATGTTCAACGCCATCTCCTATTTGTATAACCTCACCAGAGGCTTCTGCACCAATGATGAGTGGCATTTTTCTTTTCGCAAAAGCCATGCCACGCCATCCCCATACATCAATATGATTAAGAGCAACGGCTTTTATCCGCACAGTTACTTCACCTATACTAGGTGAAGATGGCGGGGAAATATTGGTGATTTCAAGCCGACGATCATCGAAGAGTTGCAGTGCACGCATTATCATCCCCCTTAAATATATTATTAGGTTAGCGTTATAAAATTTTATTATTAAAGGATTATCCTTTATATGCAGTGATAACAAGACTCATATTTTGACCACCAAATCCAAATGAGTTTGACAAAACCGCATTGACACAGGCCTTACGGCTATGATGAGGAACAACATCTAAAGGGATCGCAGGGTCAGGATTATCATAATTTATTGTCGGTGGAAGTATCCCCGATTGAATGGTTAAAAGCGAAAAAACCGCTTCTATTGCACCAGCAGCAGTTAATGTATGCCCAATCATTGATTTATTAGAAGAGACTGGAATATGCTTTAAAAGATCACCGAATACTGTTGATAATGCAAGATATTCCATTTTCTCATTTTCAGGTGTTGAAGTTCCGTGGGCATTAATATAGTCAATTTCATTGATGGTTATTTTTGCATCGTCTAAAGCTTTGCGAACGGATTCAATTGCTGGTGATGCATCGGGTTTTGAACGTGTACGGTGAAAGTCATCGGCGGTTTCTCCACAGCCAGCTAAAATTCCTAAAACTGTAGCATTACGGTTTAATGCGCTTTGAAGAGATTCAAGAACAAGAGCGCCTGAGCCTTCTGCCATAACAAAACCATCTCGATCACGGCTAAAGGGTTTTGCTGCTTTTTCTGGAGGCTCATTCTGAGTTGAAAGAGCAGATAGTAACGAAAAACGGATGAGAGATTCTGCTGAAACTGATCCATCTGTCGCAATTATGAGAGCTCGATTTGTTTCTCCCCGTCTAATAGACTCAACACCTAATTGAATTGCTGTTGCACCAGATGCACAGGCAGTGGAAAGTGTAACAGGAAGTCCTTTTGTGCCAAATGTTTTTTGAAGTTTTTCTGCAATTGCACCAAATTGTGTGGCTTCAAAAAGCGTCTCATGGAGTTTATCCTTACAGACTTTAAGAAGATGTGCATAAGAAGGCTCATTATTGAATTCTTCCTCTTGATCAAGACTAAAACGTGCTTTCCATTCAAGTTCAACAGGAGGAGCAGCTAGAAAGAGTGGTCCATTAAATTTTTTTTTATCAATAGCAGCTTGTTCTAAAGCTTCTTCAGCAGAAAGATGTGCAAGCTTCTCAGAGAGAGCTGAAGCACCAAGTGTACTTTCTTTAAGAAAATCAATTGTTCCAGCAATATATGTATTTAATCCCTCAACGGGAAAACGTGTTATTTTGTGGATACCACTTACACCACTTGTTAATTTTTGCCAATTTTCATGTTTCCCTTGTCCCAGTGATGTGACAATGCCTGCACCAGTTATTGCTACAAGTGGACGCCCAAAATGATCATGATATTTCACTATAGAAATTCCCCTTCAAACAGCTGTAAGACGCACAATACCTTCAGCTCTTTTTATACCAATAGTTGTAACAAATATTTCACGTACTTCTTTAGAAAAAGGTTTTTCATGAGGACTTAACGCTGGAAAACAATGTTTTTTTTCAATTGAAAGTGCTGCAAGAGCTAGAGCTAGAGGAAATTGTGCTTCCCTCATATAACCAAATAATGTTGTAATGCCACGATAAGATAGATCAGCATTATCAAGAGCATTTTGTTCTGCTTTTGTTGCTTCGTGAGCTCCTGAGGCTGCTGAAATGGCTAAGGCAGATTTAGCGCCAGCAGTTTTCAACATTGTTGCAATTGACTCTCTAAGTGGAATTTTGGTTCTATCTGTTTGGTCTGTAATAATTTGGTTAATTTCAGCATAAGCACGTGCGTTGCGTTTTTTGGCATGTTCTCCACTTTCAATAACTAGGAAGATACCACCAGAACCGGCTATGATACCGCCGCCGGGGTGGATTTCACGATCCCACACTGGGCTCCATCCATTATGGGTTAAAAGACCACCAAGCTCATGCGCCAACAACATATCATAACTTTGTGCATTATAGGAACTTCCTACAAGAGCATGGGTGCTTTGACCTGATTTAATACGAGCTACAGCAATTTGAAGTGCAGAAAGACCACTGCCTTCTTCTCCCATAAATGTACGAGATGATCCAGTGACTTTATGAACAATTGAAATGTTTCCTGCCAAAAGGTTTGAAAGTTGTGCCAAAAATAATGTTGGGCGAAGTTCAGTTGAAAGAGCAACATTTAACATAGAGGCATGATCGGCAACTGCGCGCGCTTTAGAAAGAATCTGTGTATCAACAGTAATATCACGTTCTCCCCCACTTGCAGCTACGATCATATCCATTGTTGAAGTGAGTTGTTCATTATTTTTCATGCCGGCATCATCAAGAGCAAGACCAGCCGCATAGGTACCAAGACGCTGCCATGTTCCCATTTGCCGTTGATCACTTTTTTTAGGAATTTGTAAACTCCAATCAATTTCGGGCAATTTATGAACCGTGTAGGGTGAAAAAGTTGTATAATCTAGGTTTGGTGTACGGATTGGATCATTTAAGAGATTCCAATGTTGATCAGTTCCTTCCCCCAGAGAGCTTATGAGACCTATACCAGTGATGAATACAGATTGATCATGCATGGCGAAAAAACTACTCCGCCTGTTTTAAGGCAACGAGATCATCAATTTTTGCACAAAGGTTTTTAAGAACAAAGTATTCTTCTGTTGCAACGGTACCTTCGTTGACTTCTTGTGTCCATTGTTCTAGAGGAATTTTTATTCCGAAAGCTTTATCAATAGCGAAAACAATATCAAGAAAATCAAGACTGTCGATTCCTAGATCGTCAATTGTATGACTTTCAGGTGTAATTGTATTGCGATCAATTTCACTGATTTCTGCAATGATATCAGCAACTTTATCAAACGTGGAAGGCAATGTACGGATTCCTTATTATAGAGTTAGTAAATTCAAAATACATTTAATATTGTTCTTCTAGCCTTTTTTCTCTTTTAAAAAAAGACTTAATCCAGAATATAGCTGTCTTTATCTATAGAGAAAAGAGGTTTACAGTACATGAAATACTATATCTCAATATTTAAAAAACTTTGAAATTTTATTACGCATTTATTTTACGAGACTATTTTTTCTATTGGCAGCAAGGACAGCAAGGGCTGTTATATTAACAACTCCCCGGGAAGTTACTGAAGGTGTTAAGATATGGGCGGGACGTGCTGCCCCGATTAGAATAGGACCAACATGGAGTGCATTTGTGAGGCTTTTAACAGTGTTGAGCGTGATATTGGCTGAATCAAGTGTTGGAAAGACAAGCAAATTAGCTTCACTTTTAAGACGAGAATTAGGAAAAACACGATCACGAAAAACTTTGGAAAGGGCAGCATCAGCATGCATTTCACCATCTGCTTCTAAATCAGGGTGTAATTTGGCAAGAATTTCTGTTGCACGTCGCATTTTACGCGCACTTTCTGTGTTTTTAGAACCAAAGTTTGAGTGTGATAATAAGGCTGCTTTTGGTGTTATTCCAAATGCTTCAACTTCTTGAGCTGCCAACACAGTCATTTCAGCGATTTCTTCTGCAGAAGGATTTTCATTGACGTAAGTATCTGTAAGGAAAAGAGTACGTTGTTGAGAGATAAGCAAACTCATAGCAGAAAAACGGTGAACATTAGGATCAAGACCGATAATTTGTTCAATCAATTCAAGTTGGCGTTCAAAGCGTCCTTCTAAGCCGCAAATCATTGCATCTGCTTCTTCACGCATAACGGCAAGGGCAGCAATAGCCGTTGTTGATGTTCTCACTACTGTTTTTGCCATTTCAGGCGTAACACCACGTCTTCCTGTATAATGAAAAAATAAATTAACATAATCACGAAAACGTGGATCATCTTCAGGGTTTGTTAATTCAAAATCTATACCGGGACGAATTCTTAAACCAAAGCGTTTTAATCTTGCTTCTACGACATGTGGACGGCCGATAAGGAGGGGCGTTGCTGTTTGTTCTTCAATGACAACTTGTGCTGCACGAAGGACGCGTTCATCTTCACCATTGGCATAGATGACGCGTTTACGTTTTGCTGTTTTTGCTGCAGCAAAAACAGGTTTCATTGTTAAACCAGAAAGAAAGACAAATCGATTGAGGATATCATAGTAGGCCTCCATATCTTCAATGGGACGAATGGCGACACCAGTTGTCATTGCTGCTTTAGCAACAGCGGGGGCAATACGCAGTATTAAACGCGGATCAAAAGGAGAGGGGATCAGATAGTCTGGTCCAAAATTGGGTGGTTCTTTTGAGTATGCACGTGCTACAACATCTGAAGTTTCTTCACGTGCAAGGGCAGCAATCGCATGAACAGCGGCCATTTTCATTTCTTCATTAATTGCACTAGCACCTACGTCTAATGCACCACGGAAGATATAGGGAAAACAAAGGACATTATTAACTTGATTGGGATAATCAGAGCGTCCTGTGCAGATCATTGCATCTGGTCGTATAGAGCGTGCTTCTTCAGGCATAATTTCTGGTACTGGATTAGCTAGCGCTAAAATGAGTGGATTTTGAGCCATTCTTTTAAGATATTCAGGCTTTAAAACACCACCCGCAGATAGGCCTAGAAAAATATCCGCATCATCAATAATATCAGATAAAATTCGTGCGTCCGTTTTTTGTGCGTAATTGATTTTCCAACGATCCATAAGGGTCTTGCGACCTTCATAAACAACCCCCTCTAAGTCACTAAGCCAAATATTTTCAACTTTCGCCCCAAGACGAACCAAAAGATTAAGGCAAGCGAGGGCAGCAGCACCTGCACCTGAGGTAACTATTTTTGCATTTTCAATTTTTTTTCCTGAAAGATTTAAGGCATTTAATACAGCAGCAGAAACAATAATGGCAGTTCCATGTTGGTCATCATGAAAAACTGGAATATTCATTTTAGCACGAAGCTTTTCTTCGATTTCAAAACATTCAGGAGCTTTAATGTCTTCAAGATTAATACCACCAAATGTAGGCTCTAAGGTCGATATTGTTTGTACCATTTGTTCTATATCGGATGCATCAATTTCAATATCAAAAACATCAATATTCGCAAATTTTTTAAATAAAACGGCCTTGCCTTCCATAACTGGCTTGGAAGCGAGTGGACCAATGTTTCCTAAACCAAGAACAGCAGTTCCATTGGATATAACAGCGACTAAATTAGCACGGGAGGTATATTGAGCAGCAAGATTGGGATCTTCATGAATCGCAAGACATGGTGCTGCAACGCCTGGAGAATAAGCAAGAGCTAAATCACGTTGATTATCAAGAGGTTTTGTTGCTTGTATTTCCAATTTTCCAGGTTTTGGGTGTTGGTGATAAAAAAGTGCGGCACTGTCAAGTTCAGCTTTTGGTGAACTGAAATCACTATTTCGTTCTCTAGACATTTTTATGATATCCAAGTTAGCGTATGTGTATATGAGATGTTCCATCTACGATAAGGTTTTGTCCACTAATAGATCCTCATTTCTCTGAATATCAAAATGCATGAGTATGAGAAAACTCTTCTGGATCGTAAAACCAGTTTGATGATTCTTTTTGTTTGTGCACAATGAATAATTTCATTGATAGCAGCACGATTAGTTTTTTCTTTCCTTAATAAAACGCGTAAAAATTGATTAGTCTACAAACAAATAAAATATTACTAATGATTACATTACCAAGCCATTATTTTTTTTGCAATGCTTACAAATTAAGGAAAAAAAAGAAGAGTGTTTTCTATTAACTTCATCTTCTTTATTTAAATTTCTATAGGGAGATAGAAGAAATTTTAAATAACAATTTGCAATTTATAAATTGTTTTTGCAGCTCTTTAAAAGAAAACTGGAACTTTTTGTTTATTATTCAATTGAACTCTTAATAATGCGAGCTGTATATTTTTAATATACTGACAAATCTGTGTTTTAATAAACGAAAAGTATATCCGAAACAGCTGTAATTGCATGTTTTATACCTAAAGTTCATATATTCCGTATAATGCGTTACTTTATAATTTATAATGAATCATCTCGTATGTTGAATAGGAAATTTGAATACAATAAGCTTCTTTTATTTCAAATTCACCTAATATAATAAAAAAACATTTACTTACATAATTCAAACGAGAGTAATATGTGGATAAAAACATTAAAAAAATAAATAGAAGTGTTTCTATAAGCTATTTTAATACAAAAGCATGAATTTTTTTCACAATTAATAAAAATAATTATTACCGATTTTGTACCTTTATGAAACTATGAAAAATAAAGAAGTTAAGAAAAAGATAAGGAAATAGAAAACATGCTTTATCATTCTTAGAATGATATGTTGTTTGATAAGCCATTACGCTTCTTTAGGGTTATTGCTTAGGATATCAAAGAAAACTCGCATGCCAATTATCCCAACCTTTGAAGTACAAAGCTACAGTTGAAAGAAAAGTACTCTATGATAAGCCATTAAAACAACTGGAGAGAGAGAAAGTGGAAAAAATATTTTTTCCACTTTTCTTATTTGTTATTGGATTCGACCACTTGCATGAGCAAGCATAGTGTAAACTTTTCCGGTATCTGATATCAAGTACTTGCGAACTGAGTTGGAAGAGCCAGAACTGCGCGATATATCACGTAAGAGCTTTTCGAAATCTGTAACATATTGATTCACTGAACGTTTAAACCCAAAATCGCTCATATATTTTTTCTTAATCATTTCAAATATTTTTTGTCCATTTAAGGTATAAAGGCGTTCTGTTACGATGTTTTTTTGTCCACGTTGATAATGATCCCATAGCTCAACAATGGCATTGTGATTAATAGCTTGCACTATACCAGAAGCTAATGAATTAAGAGAGCAGTTTGCAGGAGATGGTTTTGTTTGCACTGATGTTAAAACATCATCACTAGGGGGAGCATCATAAAATGTTTCTTCACGTGAAGCTCTTTCTAAGAGATTTGATACCCATTTATTTGGTCTTTTTTTGCTTTGATCTTGTTGCAAGATAGGCTTAGGTGGCACAATCTTTTTAACAGACTCAGTGGAACTGTCACTTTTTTGATTAAATATTGATGATGTAGGAAATGCTGATATTAGCTGTTTTTGTACGCTCTTTTGATCATTTTGTATAACACTGACTAAATCTTGTAACGCTGTAATCTGTTCATTCAAAGCTGTGCGAATTGTTTGCGTTGTTTCTTTTGTTTTTTCTGGAAGTTTTTTTACATTTTCATTGATATCATTATTAATCTTTGAAAGCTCTAAACGAACTTCATCAGCGGAGCGACGTATATCTTCTGCTGCTTCTGAAAAACGCGTTGATGCTTCACTAACAAGCTTATTAAGTGATTGTTGGAATGAATTTGTGGAGTTACGCGCATTCTTATCAGAGCGTTCAAGTGCTAAGTTGAAGATTTTTTCATAATGCCCAATCATTTGATTAATTTCATGAGACTTTGAAACAAGAGCATCGCTTAATACAGAAAGCGCATTATGTTTTTCTTCAAGTGTTGCACTAAGTGAATTTTCAGACTGTTCAAGAACATGAATAGTTTGGGAAAGTGTCTTTGCATGTTCACCAAAACTGCTCGTTATATGATTAATTTGTTCAAAGGTACTCTTTGAAAGTCCTTGCAGAATTTCAACATTAGTATTGAGCGCTTGATTTGAGGCTGACAAACGCTCTGCTACTTGGTCCGTGTTGCGGAAAAAATTATTCGTACTCTCATTAAACTGCCCATCAATATTTTGAACAGCCGATAATAAAACATTACTATTTTCGTGAAAATTGTGAATTGATTGATTCAACTGTGTTAAGATGGATGAGACATTATTAACAAGCTCTTCCTTCATAATCGTTATTGTTTGAAGTGTTTCAGAGTTAGCTTTGGTTAAGCTATTCACTAAAGATTCATTATGTGCATAAATTCTTTGTTCAGCATCTTGTGTGGAAAGAGAGAGTTGTTCACCGATATGCTGTGTTAAAGAATCAATTGATTCTGTCGTATTTTGCGCTGCTTGATTTAAGTGATTTGTAAGCTCTGTTATTTTTCCAACATGTTGTGAAATTTGTGTTGTTGTTTGATTTCCAGCATCTTCCAGACGGCTCGTGACATCAGAGAGCTGATATCCTAAATTATTTTTAAGATTTTGCATAGAGTGATGAAGAACATCACAGCGTTCATTAAGGACTTGCTCTATTGCTGTTGTTGATGTGTGAATAGTTTCATTCAATAATGCTTGTGCATTATGACTGGCTGTTGCGAAAGCTTCAACAGTATGCGCTGTTTGTTCAGACAGAACGGACAGAACTTTTTCACTGGTATCATAAACAGTTTTTTTGACATTTGATACAATGCGATTGCCTGATTCTGAGAGAATATTTTCTGCTTGTGCAGTAACATTTGTAACAGATGAAAGAATTTGTTCACTCGTAGAAGAAAGAATATCAGAAGCTTTTATAATCTTATTATGCAGGTTATCTGTAACTGTATTAACAGAGTCTTCTAAGGTTACACGCATATTGTCAACACTGCTTTCCAGCGCTTGTTGAATTATCTGACTTTGCTCATTATTAAGAATGAGAGACGTTTTTAACGTGTCAGAACGTTCCTCAATAACAGATGTTTGCATATCAATGGCTTCACAGATTTGGCTGAATTTTTCAGATAATGTTTCCTCTAGCGTTGTTGTTCTTTCAAAAATTTTGTGTGCACGATCTTCTAGATCTGTATCAAATGATTCCATACGTGTTTCAAGGGTTTCAAAGAAAACACCACTCGATTGAGAAAGAGTATTCTTTAAAATTTCGGCATGGTTTTCAAGGTTTCTGATATGATCTTGAACCGTTTCAGTAATGTTTTTATTATTGGCGACAATTGCACTCTCAACTAAATCTATTTGTTGTTTCAATGCAACATCGACACGTATATCACTTTTTGCAATGAGGTTATGGATTGTTTCCATGCGTTGCTCAAGTGTGCGTGCTTGATCGGCAAGAACTTCATTGAGAGAAAAACTATTAATTGCTAAAGAGTCGCGCAGAGCATCGGCACGGATATCAATATTTCTCGCCTGTGCTTCTAAAGCATCTTGGGTTGTATTGCAGCTTTGTACAATGACATCTTGTAGCTTTTCAGTGCATTGAATGATGTTTGTAATATGATTTTCAGCTTGTTTATCAACGACTTGAACATTATCAGCCAAAACTTTTTCAATATGAGAAGTATTTTGGGACAAAACATCAATTTGATTTCTTAAAGTATCCGCAATTTTATTTTTCTCGTTATCAAGCATGTCTGCCATAAGAGCTCGTTGATCAGAAAGTTGTACTTTAAAATCTTGTGAACGTTCTTGTATGATATCAACAATGGCATTGTCGACATATTGAATTTCTTCTCTCAGACTTTCTTTACTTTTATCAATTGCAGAAAGAATGGCTTCACGTCCATTTGTAAATGCATGGGTAATGTCTGCTGTTTTTTCTTGGAGGTTCTCATTTATTTTCAAGACATGAGCTTCCAAGAAGTTACCAAGCTTTTCAGCATTATCCTCTAAAGCCTGACTGCGTTCTATAAAGGAATCAATGATGGAATCACTATGTTCTTTAAGAGAAAGATCAACAGTTGCTAAACGTTGTTCAAAGGCTCCAATTGCTTGCGAGGTTACGTTATCAAATTTAGAAGAGAGTTTATGTGCTTGGTCGTCGAGCTTTAAGATCTTCTCATCAAAATTCTGTAGAGATTGATTATTACGATCAATAAGAGCTTTATCCAAGGCTTTAAACTTTTCATCGACAGCGTGCAAAGTTTGATCTGTTACTGCTTGTATATGTGTTGCAATTTTAGCAACATGTACTTCCGCTTTTTCAGCTGTTTCATTAAAGGTTTTTTCTATTTGTTTTTCATTATGATCAAATCGTTTTGCAAAACCATCAAAGTTTTTTCCTAATTCATGAAAAAATTCCGTGTTTTTCTGCTGAATTTGTGTTGTTGTTTTGTTAAATTTTTCAACAAGTTGATTTGTTACGCCATCACCGGCATAGGAAAGTTTTTCAACAAGGTCTTCACCTTGTTTTTGTAAAGTTTGAGAAAGGGTTTGTGCAAGCTTTTCAACATTGGTCACAATGTTAGAGGTAACCAAACCAAATTCATCACTCAGTTGTTCTTGGGTTCCTTTAATTGTTGATTGTACGCGATCTGCGTGATTCAAAATGGCTATGCGTTCATTACTCAATTCTTTGATTAATGTGTGAATGCGTGATTCATTCTCAGCATAGGCTTGTTCTAGATTGTGAACTTCACCTTGTATGATTGCTTCAAGTTCAACAGCACGTCCGAGGGTACGTTCAATACCTTCGTTCATTGCCGCTACTTCTTCACGAATGGTTTGCCCTATAGCAATAGCTTGTTTTTCAGATAGATGTTGTGGTTCACTAAGGCGCTGTGCAGCATTGGTCATAAGAAGCGCAATATTATGCAAGTCGTTTGAACGTTTTGTTAATTGAGCAACGCCCCAAGATATAAGGATAGGAATTGCTGTTCCGGCTGCTACAGCAAGTCCTGTTGGGGATGTAACAAAAGTGCTGATATTGGATAAGGAGCTGAGTCCGGTAGGTGCGAGCTTATGCGCAATAAAAGCTCCTCCCGTTGCCCATAAAGCACTAAGCGCTGTTGTATACCAGTAGACTCGAGAGGAAGAACGCTGCTTGAATGGTCCAAAATTTACAGGGGTTGTTATATCATCATTTGCAGGAAGAAGTTTTGTAGGCAATAATGTATTATGAACAGTTCCACCTGAAAGATCAGGTGAAGGTTTTGGAGCAAAAAGCTGTTCAACAACGGATTTATCAATAACAGCTTCATCATGAATATTAGAAACAAAAGTTGACGTACCGTTTTCAGCAAAAAATTCTTCTTCTGCCATTGCAATTTTTTGAATCAGATCATCGACATTAACAACATTTTCAGAATTATTGGATGATATCGTTTCAAATCCTGTGTCATCGAAATCAAAGTTCATAGCTTTTGTGAGGGCTTCTTCAACTTCAACTTCAAATGTTTGCAATTTGGTTCTGCGTGCCATACTCGCCTCGTACTCTTACAGCCGGAAAAGGGATACGTCCTCTTCCACATAATTTCTATATACTAGCTGTTAATTATTTAGAAAGGAATATGCTTAGGGAAAAATTTTAAAAACTTATCAAGATAAAGTTAACGCAGTTTCTTATACCCTGTTTAAAAATGTTATAAAATATAGTAAAAACAATTTATTATTTAAATCTAACAAAAACAAAAACACTGTTTACAACTTGTGTTTATAAAAAGCTTTATAAGCCGGCAGTCTTTGAAATAAGGACAATTTAATAGCAGTTATATATACAGTAAGGTGCGAACGCCTCTCTTTAATACCGATAATCGTTAATAAATGTTGTTGTCCGCTTACTTTTATTGATTCTAAACGAAGAAGTTTCATCATCACATATAGTCTGTAATAGCTTAGGACGTATAAAAGTATGCCTTTGAATTGTAAGCTCATAAAAAAGTAAACGTGGAAAAATTTTTAATTTAATATAGCTTTTCGTAAGCTGTACTTTATTATTGCCTTAAAGAGCCGTTTTTTCTCTAATTTCAGTTGTTTGTTGCTGAATTTTGAAGCTTCTACGTTGACAATTGGATATTTTTCAGTCGATATGCATGCACGAATATTTTATGCAATCTAGATAAAGGTGTAAGAATAATGGCAGAGCGATCACAACACCTACAAGATGTGTTTTTAAATACGGTGCGTAAGCAAAAAATTTCCCTTACAATTTTTCTTGTCAATGGCGTTAAACTCACGGGTATTGTAACTTCATTTGATAATTTTTGTGTTCTTTTACGCCGAGATGGACACGCGCAATTGGTTTATAAGCATGCTATTTCTACGATTATGCCTGGGCAGCCTGTACAGATGTTTGAGGGTGAAAGTCCTGAGTAAACATATCATTTTAAGATAGACCTCTTATCCCATTTTTAAAGTACTTAGATTGCTATGATAAATGAAAATGAGAGATTAGGAGGGGTATTTGCGCAGAACACAGGACAGGTGCGCGCACTTGTTTTGATACCGTTTTTTCAAGAAAATAGAAGTGAAAGCTCTTTGAGAGAGTGTTCTGTATCTTCTCGTGTTAAAGAGTCATTAGGGTTAGCGCGTGCTATAGGGTTAGAAGTTGTTAATTATGAAACGATTAATATTGCAACGCCTCGCTCTGCGACTCTCTTTGGAAAAGGTAAAGTAGATGCGTTAACCTGTTATATAGATGAATATTCTATTGAGCTTGCGATTGTAGATCACTTTTTAACGCCAGTACAGCAGCGTAATTTAGAAAAATTATGGAATTGCAAAGTTATCGATAGAACGGCTTTGATTCTTGAAATTTTTGGGGATCGTGCACGAACAAAAGAAGGAGTTTTGCAAGTAGAGTTAGCGCGTTTGTCCTATCAAAAAGGGAGGCTTGTGCGTAGTTGGACACACTTGGAAAGGCAACGGGGGGGGCGTGGCTTCCTAGGTGGACCTGGTGAGACGCAAATTGAAGCAGATAGGCGTCTTTTACAAGAGAAAATTATTCGTATTCGCCGCGAATTAGAAACGGTTATTAAAACACGTGCACTTCATAGAGCAAAAAGGAAAAAAACATCTTATCCTGTTGTGGCACTGGTAGGATATACGAATACAGGAAAGTCAACTCTCTTTAACCGTTTAAGCGGTGCAGATGTTTTAGCAAAGAATATGTTATTTGCAACGCTTGATCCGACTTTGCGCAAAGTTGTTCTTCCCCATGGAAAAACTATTCTTTTGTCTGATACTGTAGGGTTTATTTCTAATTTGCCAACAAATTTGATTGCAGCTTTTAGAGCAACCCTTGAAGAAGTGGTTGAAGCGGATCTCATTCTTCATGTAAGAGATATGTCAGATCTTGATCATCGAGCACATGCCCAAGATGTTTTAGAAGTGCTTTCAAGTCTTGATATCGATATTGATGATATGGAGCATATCATAGAAGTTTGGAACAAGATTGATATGTTGGATGGGCAAGCATTGAGTGTTTTACAAACAAGCGCAAAAACACGATTAAATCCTGCTCTCATGGTATCAGCACTTAAAGGGGATGGACTTGATCAATTATTAAGAGCTATTGAAATGCGAATTTTTGGAGAGGTGCAAAGCATTGAATATCTTTTACAGCCTCATGAAATGTCGCTTATCGATTGGTTTTATGAAAACTCTGCGGAAATAGTGCAAGAAGGACATGATGATGGGTCTATTACTATTAGAGCCGTTATTACTTCTGAAGCAAAAAAGCAATTAGAGAATATCAAAAAAAATATGAATTAAGTTCTTTAAAGCTATTGTTGAACATTTATGCTTAAATTTTATGTTTTTCTTATCTCAAAATAATATGACAGCAAATTAAGAGGATAGTTACTACTTTCTCTTAATAAAACAATATGAAGAAGTATTTTGCTGGTTAAAATAAAGATGAGTCTTAAGTGTAATAAAAGACTATTCGTACGTACCGTATGGCGAAGCATTTTGATTGTTTTGCTATTACAAATGCTATGTGTATCTTTGATTTGGTTGTATTATTTTGTCCAGCCCCGTGGTTACCAAGCAACTTTAGTATTTTCATTATCTGATTCTGTAGGAAAACCATTACCAATTAAAAAGCAAGACGATGTTATCGCTTTTTTGTTTTCACAGCCTATGTTCTTCAATGATTCGAATTTTTCTTTAAGTGCTTCTTATAAGAAAAAAAATCATGAAAATATCCATTTATCGCGTCATGGTGATTTTATCGATCTTACTTTTGAAGCCGAGACACTTGAAGCAGCTCAACGTGGGTTGGAAATTTGGTTTTCCGCATTTTCACAAGCAATCATAAAACAGAAACAATTTTTGTTAAATGATAAATTAGAAGACAAACAATATGATAATACTGCAATCGTTAATATCGTGCAGGAATTTCGTAAATCTGTTGATTCTTTTATTCAGCATGGTGTAAAACAAACAGAGCTTCATGATCTTTCGATGCAATTAACGCAAGCAACTTTAAAGCGTATTCATTTAACAAGTTTGAATTCAACAATTAATATGATGCGTGAAAATGGGCAGTCTTTACTGTCTTTATCGTTTATTGCAGGCAATTCAGCAATTGTTTCTCTGGAATCTAAACGTGACCTCTTGGAAACACAAAGAGCACATATGGCTGCGCAACTGGGGTGGACACATCCTCAAATTAAAGCGATGACTGCAGAATTAGAGACAGTTTCTCATCAATTAAAAAATAAAATTTTACAAATCGTTTATCAAGTTCATTCAGATGAGGTTATTGCAACGGAATTAGAAAAACAGCTCAAAAAAAGAATGAACTTTTTTGTAAAAGATCAATCCCAATCTTTGAATGAAATATTTAACGAGTTTGAAAATAAAATAAAAGCAGCAGTCGATGCACAAAATGAAGCGATGAGCAAGTCTGCTCAACGAAGAGAAAAAATTATTGATTCATATCGGAGATTGAGTGATGATCCTCTTCTCTTACAAAATACAAATATCCACGTGGTTATGCCAACAACGTTAGCACCAATTTCTTTTATGGCTCTTTATGGAAAAAATATTCTTGTGAGTGCATTGGCCAGCTTCCTTACTCTTTTGCTAGGAATATTGTTATTTTATCCGTGCTTTAAAAGCAAAAAAGACCAACTCTCAGAAGAGGATTTGAGATCAAAAGAAAATGCTCTTAAGAAGAATGAGAGTATTTTAGTCTCTCAAGAAATGAAAAATTTTGAAGCTTTTATTACGATAGAGGGATTATCTGATGTTTTGAAATGGCGTGCTTCAACCATTGTTTCAATCATTGGACCAGAGGCTGCACGGACAGCGGCAAAGCTTTCACTTCATCTCACAAAAGAGAATAAAACAATTTTGTTGGTCGATATTTCTGGTCAACAAATAGAGAAAGTCATTGGCCCACATCGCGGACTGAGTGATATTTTAACAGGCAATGCCAAGTTGCATGATGTTATTTACCGTGATTATGATACGGGGGTTGATATTCTTCCTCAGGGGTTAACAAGTGCTATTTCTGCACAAGATTTTTCAAATGATATTTCTCATATATTACAAGAATTTAAAAAAGAATATGATTTTATCATCCTAGAGATGGCAAGTGAACCAAAATATGGATTTGAGCAATTTGCAGAGCTAACAGACTATTATATTTGTAATACTGTTCTTAATGAACAAGAATGGATGATGCGGATGGTAGACAGCTTTCCAAAGACTGTTTATCGCATTGTTGCATCATAAGCTTCGTAAAAAAAGAAATATGTATCGCATGTTATAGTGGTACGCTTGTTTTTTGCTAAAGTTGTAGTACATACTAAAATAGACAAAGAGTTAATGTTTAAATTTTAAAATGCATTTTAGTTGGAGAGAAGCGTGGGGCAATCAGAGATGGCAGTAAAGAGATTAAACAATAGCATTTTAACACCTGTGCAAAAGAAAAATAGAAAACAAATACAGGTGTGGCTTTACTCTATTTTATTGCTTTGTTTGGCAATTGTCTTAGTGGGTGGCGCTACTCGTTTGACGGGATCAGGATTATCTATAACGGAATGGAAGCCAATACATGGCGTTATTCCACCGATTGGTGTGGATCAATGGCAAGAGGAATTTTTAAAATATCAACAGATAGCACAGTATAAGCTGCTTAATCCTGATATGACTTTAAGTGCTTTTAAGGTCATTTTTTGGTGGGAATGGGCGCATCGTGTTCTTGGGCGTCTTGTTGGTCTTGTTGCTTTATTGGGGCTCATTTGGTTTTGGGCGACTAAGCGTGTTGAAAAAAATATCTTACTTCCGCTTATTGTCGTGCCTATTCTTATCGCCTTTCAAGGCTTTATTGGTTGGTGGATGGTTGCTTCAGGGATTGGGCAAAGTAATTTAACAAGTGTGAGCCAATATCGTTTGGCATTTCATCTTATAACGGCATGTTTTGTTATTGTTTTTGTTACTTATTTATCTCGAGGACTTGCAGAATACTCAGAAAAGCCAGCAAATCAAAAGGTGCAATATTTTGCGGCTTGGCTTGTTATTCTCGTCTTGATAGAAATTTATTTCGGAGCTTTGGTTGCAGGGCTTCATGCTGGAAAAGTCTATAATACATGGCCGCTTATGGATGGGCAGATTATTCCTGATGGATTGTTGCAGCATCGTCCTGTTTGGCTCAATTTATTCGAAAATTCCTTAATGGTTCAATTTATTCATCGGTTTTTTTCTTATTTTTTATTTATTGTCTCAGTTGTTCATGCTTTCTATGTACAAAAAAATGTTCCACATTCAACCCATTCTCGTCGTGCATTTCTTATCTGTGTTATGATTATTATCCAAGCACTCTTGGGTATCTTAACACTGTTACATGAGGTTCCGATAAGTTTAGGGCTCATTCATCAAAGTATGGCACTAGCAGTGTTATGTTTTGCGGTTGCGCACTGGCGAGCAACAAAAGGGGCATATCGCGTTGTTGAATAAAAGTTTGTGTTTAAGGAGGTTTAGTCGCTTGAAAGCATTAAATCGAGGTTTTGTATAGCCGCAGCTGATGCGCCTTTTCCTAAATTATCGAATATGGCGCTGAGATTAAAAATACCTTCACGATCATTTCCAAATACGAACAGTTTCATATCATCTTTATTGGCTAAACACTCTGGATTAAGTCTTTGAAGTGAAGCAGTTTCTTCTTGTGATGCAACTAAAATGGTATTTTGTCCATCGTAATGGTTTGCGAGAATTTCGCGCAAATCAGAACAGTTTGCTGATTTTGTGAATAAATGGCGGTGCAGAGGAAGATTCACAATCATTCCCTGAGAAAAACGACCCACACTTGG
The DNA here is from genome assembly GCF_042195375.1 of Bartonella sp. CL100XZDX. Lineage (NCBI taxonomy): Bacteria > Pseudomonadati > Pseudomonadota > Alphaproteobacteria > Hyphomicrobiales > Bartonellaceae > Bartonella > Bartonella sp. CL100XZDX. The sequence continues at coordinate 82,269 of NZ_JBHIOH010000026.1, forward strand.
TATAAAAAGTGGGGTTTGATTGATTTGTCCATAGATTTTGATTTCTGGCACATGTTTGTGTTCAAGATTAAGACCATAGATAAAATAATTGTCCTGAATATTTTGTTGAGATTGATTTTCCATTTGTAAAATCAACTGTTTCCCACCACCAGTATAGCCGGAGATTGCATTAATCGAGATGGGATAATAGGCGTCTAGTAGTCCTGCTTCACGGAGGGGGCGAATCAAACTAATGGCCCCGGTAGGGTAGCATCCGGGATTGGTTACATAATGTGCAGCTTGGATGCGCTTTCTTTGTCCTGCTGTCATTTCAGGAAAACCGTAAACCCAGTCTGGTGCAACACGGTGGGCTGTCGAGCTATCAATAATCCTAATGTTTTTATTTTTTTTAAGCCAATGAACTGTTTCGCGTGCAGCATCATCTGGAAGACACAAAATAGCAATATCGGCTTGATTAAGATAGTCTTGTCGCAGATGAACATTATGGCGATCTTTATGAGCTAGAGAGAGTAGTTTTAAATCTGTACGCCTTTCTAAGCGTTTTTGTATTTGTAGTCCGGTTGTGCCATGTTCACCATCAATAAAAACTTTGGTTAGCATTCTTATTTGCCTTCGTATTAACTTTGCCTATTATATTCAGCTTTTCACATTATAAATTATTTCTAATCATTAAATTATTGAATTTCTTTAGATTATAGATATTTTTTGTAAAAGGTGTAAACAAATTAAGAGTGTAAAAAAAGAAATGTAATCTCATTTTTTACCATTCTTGAGAGGGAAGTTTTTCGCTGTTTTTATAACAAAGAATAAGATAAATATTTGCTTTATTATTTTTGAGTGTAAGTGGTTTAAAATGTTTGGTTTGCATGGTTTGCTGTGTTATCGTTTCTTGACTTTATTTTTTTATGTTAGGAATGTGTTTTATGACTCAGCAAGAAAATGACGCACAAAAGCGCTTTTTTAATGATAGTTTACAAACTGTTGATGGTGCAATTTTTGATGCAATTAGAGGGGAGTTTGAGCGTCAACAACATGAAATTGAACTGATTGCTTCAGAGAACATTGTTTCAAGAGCGGTTCTTGAAGCGCAGGGGTCTGTTTTAACTAATAAGTATGCAGAAGGTTATCCAAGAAACCGCTACTATGGTGGATGTCAATTTGTTGATGTCGTTGAAGATTTAGCCATTGAAAGGGCAAAACAGCTTTTCGGTGCTGCTTTTGCAAATGTACAGCCTAATTCTGGTAGCCAAATGAATCAAGCTGTCTTTTTAGCTTTACTGAAGCCTAATGACACATTTATGGGATTAGATTTAAATGCTGGTGGTCACCTTACGCATGGTTCATCTGTTAATATGTCAGGAAAATGGTTTGATGTTGTTTCCTATGGTGTACGTAGAGAAGATCAGATTATTGATATGGATGAAGTTGAGCAGCTGGCAAAAGAGCGTAAGCCCAAACTTATTATAGCGGGTGGTTCATCTTATCCACGGCTATGGGACTGGAAGCGATTCCGTGAAATTGCAGATGAGATTGGTGCTCATCTACTCGTTGATATGTCTCATATTGCTGGTCTTGTTGCTGGTGGCGTGCATCCTTCACCTGTTCCACATGCGCATATTGTAACAACAACAACACATAAGTCGCTTCGAGGTCCTCGTGGTGGTTTAATATTGACAAATGATGAGGCTTTATCCAAAAAAATTAATTCTGCAATTTTTCCTGGTCTTCAGGGTGGTCCTTTAATGCATGTGATTGCCGCAAAGGCTGTTGCGTTTGAGGAGGCTTTGCGTCCCTCTTTCAAGAGTTACAGTGCCAATGTTGTCGCTAATGCGAAAACTTTAGCAAAAACATTACAGAGTAATGGTTTTAATATTGTTTCTGGTGGTACAGATAATCATTTGTTGTTGGTTGATTTACGTTCCAAAAATCTAACAGGTAAACGTGCTGAATTGGCTTTGGGACGCGCTCATATTACCTGCAATAAAAATGGTATTCCTTTTGATTCTGAAACGCCATCTATAACATCGGGAATTCGTTTGGGATCACCTGCTACCACAACGCGTGGTTTTTTAGAAAAAGAGTTTATTCAAGTTGGTCATTTGATTTCAGAAGTTCTTGATGGTCTTCGGAGCGCAAAAAGTGATGAAGATAATCATGCCGTTGAAATGGCTGTTGAGAAAAAGGTAAAAGATATAACGAATCAATTTCCTCTTTACTCTTATCTTAGCACTTGTTAAGGATACAAAGGATGCGCTGTCCTTACTGCCAATATGAGGATACACAGGTTAAAGACTCACGTCCAGCAGAAGAGGGGGCAGTGATTCGTCGCCGCCGTGTGTGTTCCGTTTGTGGTGGTCGTTTTACAACTTTTGAACGTGTTCAGTTGCGTGAGCTCTTGGTTGCTAAAAAAAGTGGACGATGTGAACCCTTCGATCGTGATAAGTTAATGCGATCAGTTGATGTGGCTGTACGTAAGCGCAATATTGATCCTGATCATATTGAACGAGCAATTTCTGGCATTGTACGTCAGCTGGAAAGTTTGGGAGAACCAGAGATTTCTTCAGAAAAAATTGGACGTCTTGTGATGGAAGCATTGAAAAGAATTGATGATATTGCTTATATTCGTTTTGCTTCTGTGTATCGAGATTTTCGTAATGCAAGCGATTTTCACGATGTTATAGATGAATTGTCAAAGGGTATCGCGGATACAGAATCTCGTTTTGATGAATAAAAAAGTGCAAGATGAACGGTTTATGGCTGCAGCTATTCGTTTAGCAGAACGTCATGTCGGTCTTACAGGTGGGAATCCTTCTGTTGGTACGTTAATTGTGCAAAACGATAATGGTGCGGGAGCTTTTATTGTTGGCTATGGCGTAACAGCTATTCATGGGAGTCCTCATGCGGAAGTGCAAGCTTTACACATGGCAGGTTCTTTGGCTCAAGGAGCGACTGCTTACGTTACTTTAGAACCTTGTGCGCATTATGGAAAAACTTCGCCATGTGTGAATGCACTTATTGATTCAGGTGTTTCTCGAGTTGTTGTTGCGCTGACTGATTGTGACAAGCGTGTTGATGGTCATGGTATTGCTCTTTTACGAGCGGCGGGTATTGAAGTGGTTGAGGGCATTTTAGCTGAAGAGGCTTTTGAATCCTTATGGACGCATTGGTGCATAAGGAAGATACAACGCTGTGCGGTTACTTTTAAAATGGCAATTTCTGCCGATAATGGTGTTGGAAAAAGAGAGAAGGGCAGCGTAAAAATTAGTGGAACACTTTCTCATGCCCATACGCATATTCTACGTGCTCAAAATAATGCTATCCTCGTTGGTATTGGTACTATATTAGCAGATGATCCACAACTCAATTGCCGCTTGCCAGGGATGGAGATGCGCTCACCAATTCGTATTATTTTGGATGCAGATTTATCTATCCCCCTTGATGCAAAAGTTGTCCAAACAGCCATAAAAATTCCTACATGGGTTATTTGTGATGTGGATCTTTCAAAGAAAAGCAAAAAAAATGCATTGGAGCAATATGGTGTGTCTGTTTATTCGGTAAAGATGAACAATGGTTGTGTAGAACCCTTTGCTCTTTTACAGATGCTTTATAAACATGGGATTAATAGTGTTTTATTGGAAGGGGGCGTCAAGACAGGGGAAAAATTTTTGAATGCTGGTTGTGTTGATCATTTGATATGTTTTCATACCCCCATTGTTTTAGGCAAAAATCGTATTGAAGCCCCTCATTTTGGAAATTATCTCTCGCAGTTTCATGAGATTGAGACAAGAATGTTTGGAAATGACCGTTTTTATAAATGGAGACGTAAGACATTATGTTCACAGGAATTATAACGGATATTGGTTGTGTTGAAGATGTTCAACCTTTAAAGCAGGGGATGCGTTTAAAGATTTCTACCCGCTATGCTATAGAAAGCTTAGTAATTGGCGCGTCAATTGCTTGTTCAGGAATTTGTCTGACAATTGTAGAACGAGGATTAAAACAAGAAGATTCCAATTGGTTTGTTGTCGAGGCGTGGGAAGAAACATTACGTTTAACGAATCTTGCACAATGGACAAAAGGAACTTTTGTTAATTTGGAACGTTCGCTTCGATTGGGTGATGAAATGGGAGGTCATTTGGTTTCTGGTCATATTGATGGTTTGGCTGAAATCATTGAACAAAAAAATGAAGGGGATGCAATTCGTTTTTATTTAAAAGTTTCAAGACAATTTATGCCGTTCATTGTTAATAAGGGATCTATTGCTCTTAATGGGACATCTTTAACTGTTAATTGTGTTGAGGACTGTGTTTTTGATGTTCTTATTATTCGCCATACACTCGAAATGACAACGTGGGGACAAGCTAAAATTGGAGATCGGGTCAATTTGGAAATTGATCAACTTGCTCGTTATGCTGCAAAAATTTTAGCTTTAAAAAGAGAAGATGAATAAGCCAAAACTTTCTTGATCGTTTTCAGAATTTTATGCTTTATAACCCTGATTTTTTTGATTCGTTTTTTGTGGAATTCCATTATGATGAAAGAGATACGTAAAAAGCCTCACGTATTGATTGTTGAAGCACGTTTTTATGAGGGGATTTCTGATGCGCTTTTGAGAGGTGCAGTGAATACTTTGCAAAAAGCTGAAGCAAGTTATGATGTTGTAACGGTTCCTGGAGTATTAGAAATACCAAGTGCAATAGCTTTTGCTGAAAAAAATAAGATATCGTATGATGGTTATGTTGCTCTTGGTTGTGTTATTCGGGGTGAAACATATCACTTTGAAATTGTTGCTAATGATTCTTGTCGTGCATTGATGGATTTAACTGTTCATCAGCACTTGGCTATTGGAAATGGTATTTTGACTGTTGAAAATGAAGAACAAGCATGGGTGCGTGCAAAATTAGATGATAAAAATAAAGGTGGTTTTGCGGCTGAAGCTGCTTTATGTATGATCGCTCTAAAAAAGAGATTTGGAGATAATCGTTAAATATGGCTGATATAAAAAGCAGACATTTTCCGCGTTCAGCCAATAAACGTGGAGCAGCAAGACTCGCTGCAGTTCAAGCACTCTATCAAATGGATATCGTGGGTTCGGGGGTGTTGGAAACGGCAGCTGAGTATGAGGCTTATCGCTTGGGAAAAGATATTGATGGAGAGCAGTATCTTGAAGCTGATTTTCAATGGTTTTTGGCGATTATAACGGGTGTTGTAAAAGATCAAAAGCAGCTTGATCCTCTGCTTCATCAACAGCTTTCAGCAGAGTGGTCACTTTCACGTCTTGATTCTATATTGCGAGCAATTTTACGAGCAGGTTTATGGGAGTTGATCAACCGTAAAGATGTCCCCGTTGCGGTTGTCATGAATGAATATGTTGACATAGCAAAGGCGTTTTTTGAAGGTGATGAACCGAAACTTGTTAATGCAGTTCTCGACAGTATGGCAAAAAAAGTTCGCCTCTAAGAGCTACAAATTCCCCTATTATAGGTCTGATAGTATCAGACCTATAATATTGAAACGGTATGTAGACTATATGATTTAGTTATGGCGTGGCAAATTCGCAGGGCCTTTTATAATTTGAATTAAGAAAGGATGTTCTTTTGTTACAGTTGGCGTTGTTTGTGTAATAAAATCAAACACTTGACCGTCTTGTAATCCGTAATTTGCAACTTTTGCAACCTGATTATTTTTATTGAAGTAAATGGCTAAAACTTTGCGATCAATAATCTTTGTTTTCATAAACTGCATCCCACGATAACGTGTCTGTGAGATGTAATAAAAAACTTCATTATCATATTTTGTTTTTAATGAAGGGGTCCCTAAAGTTAAAAGAACTTGCTCTTGACTTGAGCCAATAGAGATAGAACTTAAAGCATTTTTATCAAGAACATAGCCCTCTCTATAAATTTGGCTCGAACCTGAAGAATCAAGAAGACTACACCCAGCAAGCATTCCTATGCTTGCTATTGATAGACCAATTAATAATTTACGTTTGATTAAGGCTATTATGTGAGGCATTTGAAACAATGATATCTCCTTTTTATACTGAGATGTAGGACAAGAAGGCAACCTCAAGTTTTTTCTAATTTTAACTTAATCTACCGTAGCTTACACTGAGTTTCCTTGTTATAAAGCAAATTATGCCATATAGAATTTCTTTAGAAAAGAAAAAAATGCATAAATACTTGAGATAAATAAAAACACAGTGCTTTATGCGTTTTTATGTTTGGGAGTTGTCAATGAATGTTCAAAATGTTCCTCAAATGACATTTGCTTTGGCTTATCCAATATCCGTACGTTCTCTACCTGCTAAAGGTATAAGGGTTCATCTTTGTGCAAATAAAAAAGAATGTACACATTTAGCCCAGAACCATAATTTAATTGAAGTAAAATCTTGTGAGGGAAAATTCCATATTTTCCCGTGGAAAAAACGCGGAGTGCGTATAAAAGGTCTATTGCAAGCGCGTATACTGCAGTTATGTGTTGTTACATTAGAACCATTAGAAAATATCCTTTGTGAAAATATTGAGGTTGTTTTTGTTCCTGAAGATTCAAATTTGATGAAGCCTAAAATATCAGAGGATACAGGAGAATTGTTTTTAGATGTGGAGGGGCTTGATACTCCTGAAGTGTTTTATGATGATAAAATTGATATTGGTGCAATCATGGAAGAGTTTTTTGAGTTGTCTATTAATCATTATCCACGTAAAGAGGGGATACAGATGAATTTGGTTGAAAATTTAGAAGAAGCAGAGCAAAAATTCTCTCCATTTTCTGTTTTGAAAAATTGGAAGTGATTGTAAAAACATACAAAAAATATCTATTTGTATGCTAAACGGCATTTCTGCGGAGCGATATTTTCGCAAGATGTGCTGTGTGAGTGTTCAGGAGCCAAAAATCATAATATGTATTTAAAAATGAAAAGATGTGGGATATGCAAGCGTGATTAGAATTTCTGTGGATGTCATGGGCGGTGATTACGGTCCAGAAGCAGCTATTGCAGGAGCAGCAATTGTACAAAAATATTTATCAAATATTTATTTTCTGTTTTATGGAGTAGAGGAGGCTGTTCGTCCGGTTTTAAAAAAATATCCCTGTTTGGATTCTGTATCGCGCTTTTTCCCTACAGAAAGTTATACACGCATGGATGAAAAGCCAAGCCAAGCACTTCGTAATGGACGTGGTAAATCATCAATGTGGTACGCCATTGAAGCGGTAAAAAATGGTGAAGCTGATGCTTGCATTTCTGCTGGTAATACGGGTGCACTTATGGCCATGTCGTATTTTTGTTTGAAAATGCTTGCAGAGGCTGAGCGTCCTGGTATTGCGGGTATCTGGCCAACACTGCGCAGTGAGAGTATCGTTTTAGATATTGGAGCAACAATAGGTGCCTCGGCTAGTCAGTTGGTTGATTTGGCGGTTATGGGAGCGGGTATGTTTCGCGCTTTATATCACACTGAAAGACCAAGTGTTGGGCTTTTAAATGTGGGGGTGGAAGAGGTTAAAGGACTTTATGAAATAAAAAAAGCAGGAATGATATTGCGTGAAGTGCAATTAGAAGGATTGGAATATAAAGGATTTGTTGAGGGCAATGACATTGGAAAAGGAACGGTCGATGTTGTTGTGACAGAGGGTTTTTCTGGTAATATTGCTTTAAAAACCGCAGAAGGAACTGCGCGACAGATAGGGGAGATTTTAAACTCTGCACTGCGCAGTTCTTTTTTAACATCTCTTGGTTATTTTTTATCGCGAGGTGCTTTTCGTATACTGAAACATAAAATGGATCCCGATAGGGTGAATGGAGGAGTGCTTTTAGGTTTGAATGGTGTTGTTATAAAAAGTCATGGCAGTGCCAATGCTAATGGTTTTGCTTCTGCTATCCGCGTTGGTTATGAAATGGTTAATAATGGACTTTTAAAAAAAATAACGGCTGATTTACGGCGGTTTCATGAGAATAAAGAAACACTTCTTGACCAAGAAGATGAAGCGGTGATGAATGGAGAGTCCTTATGATAAGCTCTTATAATAGAAATGAAAAATTTGAAGAAAAGGTAAGAGCTGAATGATTCGCTCAATTATACGTGGTGTAGGAAGTGCTTTGCCAAAAAGAAGTTTATCAAATGATGAGATTGCAAAGTTTGTTGAAACGTCAGATTCATGGATTGTTCAGCGTACAGGAATACGCCAACGTTATATTGCCAGTGAAAATGAAACAACTGTTTCTTTAGGAGTTAAGGCTGCGCAAGCCGCCCTTATAAATGCTGGTCTTACAATAAAAGACATTGATTGTATTATTTTAGCAACGTCCACCCCGAATCGTACTTTTCCTGCTTCTGCTGTTGAAATTCAGCATGCTTTGGGAATGAGCCATGGATTTGCTTTTGATATTCAAGCTGTTTGTTCTGGTTTTATTTTTGCTTTAACAACAGGAGATTCTTATTTACGATGTGGAGCGGCTAAAAGAATTTTAGTTATTGGATCCGATACATTTTCTCGAATTTTAGATTGGGAAGATCGTACGACATGTGTTTTGTTTGGTGATGGTGCGGGTGCCGCTATTTTGGAAGCTCAAGAAATTGAGGGGACTATTGCTTTTGAGCGTGGTATATTGTCTGCAAAACTGCGCTCTAATGGTGCTTATATAGATAAGCTATATGTTGATGGTGGACCTTCAACAACACAAACGACAGGCTATTTGCGTATGGAAGGACGAGAAGTTTTTAAATATGCTGTTGGTATGATAACGGATGTGGTTGATGATTGTTTTGCAGCTGCAGGTATGGATTCTTCACAACTAGATTGGTTTGTACCTCATCAGGCTAATAAGCGCATTATTGAAGCATCTGCTAAAAAGTTGGGAATTTCACTAGATAAAGTTGTGATTACCGTTGATCAACATGGTAATACGTCTGCCGCATCAGTTCCGTTGGCTTTAACAACAGCTGTTTGCGATGGAAAAATAAAAGAAGGAGATCTTATCATGTTAGAAGCCATGGGAGGTGGATTTACATGGGGAGCAATTCTTATTCGTTGGTAAATTATGGCTACTTGACCATATTTCAAGAAAACGTATAAGTCATTTTGTAATTTTAAATATTTTAATAGGTGGTTATAATGACAAGTAAGACAGTAACGCGTGCAGATTTAGCGAGCGTAGTTTGTAAAAGAGTGGGCTTGTCACATACTGAATCAGCAGCTTTAGTCGAATTGGTTTTGGATGAGATTTGCAACTCACTTGTAAGAGGTGAAGCGGTTAAATTATCTTCTTTTGCAACTTTTCAGGTTCGCAGTAAAAATGAACGTGTTGGACGCAATCCAAAAACAGGTGTTGAAGCACCTATTCCGCCGCGACGTGTTGTGACGTTTAAGGCTGCCAATGTCCTTAAACAGAGAATTTTAGATTCGCATCGTGCAAAACAGAAAAAATGATATCTCATAAATAAATGCCATGGTATGTTTGGTATTTGTTAAAAAAATGTATAAAATAAGGGTCTTTGTTTTTTAGAAAAAGACTGTTGAGTAAGTTGTCAATGATGGTCTTATTTTTGACTAATCTTGTTGAGAAATTGAGACAGAATGAGTCATTGTGAAGTAATTTATTTTGTTTTAAATAAGGTGTTGCAAAATGGATAAAAGCTCTGATGCTTTTCGCACAATTAGCGAAGTAGCGGAGTTATTGGAGCTTCCGCAGCATGTCTTAAGATTCTGGGAAACACGTTTTAGGCAGATTAAACCAATGAAACGTGGGGGAGGAAGGCGCTATTATCGTCCTGTCGATGTTGATTTGCTCAATGGTATTAAGCAGTTACTATATGATCAGGGTTATACGATAAAAGGTGTGCAACGCCTTTTGAAAGAAAATGGTGTTGCTTTTGTGACTGCATTTGGTAATGGTGATCTTGATGCTATGAATGTGGTCATAGAAAAGAAACATGCAGGACAAACTTCTGAAAATGCTAGTAATAAGCCTAAGAAATCTTCTTTTGGGCTTTTGAGTTTCATGAGGAATGAAGGAGAAACATCTGTCGGTTCTGTGAATCTTTACAAAGATAAAACTGATAAAGCATTGTTACAAGAGATTCTGTTTGAACTCATTGAATGTAAGCGTGTTCTTGATAGAGCACGATAATAATAATATTTTTTTATTTTATATGTGTTTCGTAGATATTTAGACGTTTTATGGATATGCTCAGAGTTTAATACGTTCAACGAGAGCTCATGTATCGTATGTGTATATTTAACGAGTTTTTTTATAAGAGTTTTTAATTTGATAAAATATGAAGAGGAGAAAGAATAAACGCTGAGTTTTGCCATTTTTCTTTGATTTAGCTTTATAAAAATTAAGGCAATATCTCATCAGTGTAGATTGCGGGATGTATAATGCCATTGGCTTACCAATTCATGTGCTTGTTTTAAAGAGATGTTTCTTAAGGCTTCTTAATCTTATTTTACTATAATGCCTTGTGAATGATTAATGGTAAACTCGTTGAGTACTGCTATTTTTACATTTATAAAGAAGCAAGTCAGCATCATCATTATAGTTATAGCCGGTCCTCAATGATTGCAACAATCCTTAGCACTTTAGGCGGTTCATTGTGGGCATTTTAAAAGTCCTTTCTCAATAATTTTTATCCACACACTCATTCTGCTTGTTTCGTGCAAGCAAATGATTTTGATAGATTCAACATAAACATATTTAAAACGAGAGAAGCCTATGATATTCGAAACCTTATTTAATATGAATAACGATATATTACCATTATAAATCAATATCTTGTCTTTTTATAAGAGCTTATCTTACGAATAAGACATATCATTGTTCAGCTAATTTTACATATTTTTTATTAATAAATATAATCTTGTTTTCAGCCTTCTTGCTTGATGTTGCTATAATTATCGTAATGATCTATCCATGATAGTAGCAGCATTTTTTCATTATAAAAGTAAAAGATTAATGTTATTATTAATATTCAATTGTCTATGTTGTTTGCATTTAAACAGCTCATAGCTTACATTCAACTTTTTCACCAAACCACCTTGTAGAGAGAGCACGTGATTCTTTCTGGTGATAGGTAGTTGTGCATGAAACAAAAACACACTACAATATCAAATCATTTCATTTTGTACAAAAATTGAAGATTTATAGTAAAAAAATTAACGTATTACCATCTTCTATGATATTATGCATTTATTACACGTTGCAAATCTGGAGGTGTTGCCTCATTTGAGAGTTGTTTAATTGCATCTTCTACAGATAAAAGGGTTTGATTTGTACTTCCTAAGCGGCGCATATTTACGCTGTTTGTTTCAGCTTCACGTTTGCCACATACCAAAATTACGGGGACTTTTTGTAAAGAATGTTCTCGTATTTTATAGTTAATTTTTTCATTGCGGAGATCTATTGTTGCGGAAAGCCCAATAGCTTTAAGTTTTGCTGTTATTTTTTTGGCATATTCATTTGCTTCGGATGTAATTGTTGCAACAACAATTTGTTCAGGAAAAAGCCAAAGTGGCATATGTCCAGCAAAATTTTCGATTAATATACCAAGAAAACGCTCCATTGATCCAAAAATAGCACGGTGGATCATAACAGGTTGACGTTTTTCTGAATCTTTATCAATATAGAATGCACCAAAACGTTCAGGAAGATTAAAGTCTATTTGTGTTGTTCCACATTGCCATTCACGACCGATAGCATCCTTTAATGTATATTCAAATTTTGGACCATAAAATGCTCCTTCACCCGGAAGGATGCTTGTTTTGATTTGTCCTGCAAATTTTGTTTCAATCGTTTTAAGGACAGATTCCATGATACTTTCTGCATGATCCCATAATGCATCAGATCCAACTCGTTTTTCTGGACGTGTTGAAAGCTTAAGACTAATTTCTTTAAAACCAAAATCAGCATAAGTTGATAAAATAAGATCATTAATACTGAGACATTCATCGGCTAATTGTTCATCAGTACAAAAAATATGCGCATCATCTTGTGTAAAACCACGCACACGCATAAGACCATGTAAAGAGCCTGAAGGCTCATAACGATGAACAAGTCCAAATTCAGCAAGTCTAATAGGCAAATCACGATAAGATTTTAAACCATGTTTAAAAATTTGAACATGACCAGGGCAATTCATTGGTTTAAGGGCATAAACATTCCCATGATCTGAATCTTCTGCTGCTGGAATTACTTTGAACATATTCTCCTTATACCAGCCCCAATGACCAGATATTTCCCAGAGTGACCTATCGAGAACTTGTGGTGCATTAACTTCAGCATATTGATGATCATCAAGGCGTCTACGCATATAGCTGATTAAATTTTGGAACATTTTCCAGCCTTTTTTATGCCAAAAAATCATTCCTGGCCCTTCTTCTTGAAAGTGAAATAAGTCCATCTCACGTCCCAAGCGGCGATGATCACGTTTTTCAGCTTCTTCTAGCATATGGAGGTAGGCTTTTAAGTCATTTTCATTTGTAAATGCTGTTCCATAAATTCTCGTGAGCATTGGATTATTGGCATCGCCACGCCAATAAGCTCCTGCAACTTTCATTAATTTGAAAGCATTCCCAATTTGCCCTGTAGATTGCATGTGCGGTCCGCGACAAAGATCAAACCACTCCCCTTGATAATAAACTTTTAAATCTTGATTTTCAGGAATGCTATCAATAAGTTCAACTTTATAAAATTCCTTTTTCTCAGAAAAAATTTTTCTCGCTTTTTCACGAGACCAAATTTCTTTTCTAAAAGGTTTATTGCGCTGGATAATTTCACGCATTTTCTTTTCAATAACAGTGAGATCATCTAATGTAAAAGGTTGTTGGCGTGCAAAATCATAATAGAATCCATTCTCAATAACAGGACCTATTGTTACTTGCGTTTCAGGAAAGAGTTCTTGTACTGCTTCAGCAAGGACATGGGCGCAATCATGCCTTATGAGCTCAAGAGCGCGTGAATCTTCTCGGGTAATAATCTCTACTTGACCAGATTGTCCCAATGGATCCGATAAGTCTCGCGTGATACCATCAAGACTATAGGCGACTGCTTTTTTTGCAAGTGATTTAGAAATAGATTCTGCTAATTCCAAGCCTGTCATTTCGGCGGGGTAATTACGTTTTGAACCATCGGGAAAAAAAAGAGAAATAGAGCAAGACATAAAAACACCCTTTTAATCCAATTCCGCTAACGATTGCGGATGGTTTCGTGAAAATTGAGTAAAAAGCTTATAGACTGATTTTTTATCAATACATATGAAAAAAGAAAAGGATTATTTGTTGTGTTTGTCAGAAATTTTCCAGTAACGCCAAGGTTTATAAAAACAGCAAGAATTTCCAAGCGAAATAGGTACTGGATCAAAGCCATCTGTTCCAAAGGGCCCACAACGCATGATACGAAAGAGTCCCATCCATGCACCAGCCCAAAGCCCATGGCGTGCAATCGCTTCATATATATATTCTGAACAAGTCGGGGCATGGCGACACTGATTGCCTATAAGGCTCGAAAGTGTTATTTGATAGAAACGTATTAAGAAAATTCCCAATAATCGTCCGGGTGTTTTTTGCCAAGTGCCTGTGTAATTTCGAGTCAATTTTTTTTGTTGAGATTGTGATTTGAACATTTATTTTTCTTCAATTTGTTGAATGCAGTCTATCGTTGCATCAAAGGGTAGTAGTGTTGCTGTATGGCGCACTTTATAGTCTTTAATGGGCTGTAAGCAAGAAAAATCCTCAAATGGAGCTTGAGGAGAAGGACCATTTTGCGTTAGCATTTTGTAGATAACTTCACGCAATATTTTAAGATCTTGTGTTGTTTGTCCGATGATATGAGATGCTAAAAGTGAAGCCGAAGCTTGCCCTAGCACACATGCATGTATTTCGTGAGCAAAATCCGTAATAATACCATTTTCCACTTTTAAATCTACAGTGATTGTCGAGCCACAAAGATGTGCATGTTTTCTTGATGTTGCATCAGGATTATTAAGACGCCCAATTTTGCCTATATGTGCAGCATATTTAAGTATTTTATCATTATAGATATTATCAATCATGCACTATTGCCTGAAATTTTGAGAGTCGTGATTGTTTAAACTTTTAATTCGCTTATATAGAGATTATACAAAATGAAATAGGTATGGAGCAAATGCTTTGTATAGAGTAAGCGTGGAGTTTTTGAATGCGTAATGTTGTTAAAGAAGACGCAAATTTATCTGAAGAAAAGCGTCCGAGTATTGAAGAGGTGGAAGAAGCGATTCGTACATTACTCTTATGGATAGGGGAAAATCCAAATAGAGAAGGGCTTTTAGATACTCCAAAACGTATAGCCAAGGCATATCGCGAGCTTTTTAATGGTTATAGTCAATCTGTTAAAGAAACCTTAGGTACAGTTTTTGAAGAGGTTTCAGGATATAATGAATCCGTAATCGTAAAGAATATACCTTTTTATTCACACTGTGAGCATCATATGATCCCAATTATTGGGAAAGCACATATAGCATATCTTCCTAATGAGAAAATTGTTGGTCTTTCAAAAATTGTACGTGTTGTAGATATTTTTTCTCGTCGTTTACAAACTCAAGAAGCTATGACAGCGCAAGTGGCTCACGCGTTAAAAACGTATCTGAAGCCTCATGGTTTAGCAGTATTGATTGAGGCTGAGCACATGTGTATGGCTATGAGAGGAATCCAAAAACAGGGCTCTACAACAATTACAAAAAACTTTCATGGTTATTATGAAAAAGATCAAGCGGCACAAACACATTTTATGATGATGGTTCAAAGGTCATAGTAGAGCCCATATTTCTCGTAATCTCTATTAAGTTATAAGTCGTCTGAATAAAATAAATTATGAGAAAAAGAAAATTGGCTTGTACCTTTCTTTATGATTTGTTAAAGGCTAAAAACCAAGGTTTTTTCTTTCCACGTGCGGTCGTGGCGGAATTGGTAGACGCGCAGCGTTGAGGTCGCTGTGGGGCAACCCGTGGAAGTTCGAGTCTTCTCGACCGCACCAGTTAGCAGTGAGTCTCTCTTTATAATGAGATGAAGTTATGTTAGAGAGAGGGGATTTATACGTATTATAGAAAAATCTTTTTTGTATGTTATTTGTTGGTGTGTTTCTAAGAATGTTTCGTTTTTTATTACTTTATCTATGCATTTGAAATGTTATATTTTTATAAGGTGGGGTGAAATTGCAGTGAGAAGTATAATGATTCTGAGATATTTAACACTTCTTATTTGTATTTCTTTATTGCCAGCATGTAGTGATTCACGTGCTGTACTTTGGCATGGGGTGCATGCAACACCTTCTATGACTGCCGTAGAAAGGGAAGTTGGAGGGAAACCAGTTTCTCCAAAAGCTATCGTTTCAGTGTATGTTGCAACAAGTCGTATGATGCAAAATAATTACGCTCAACCTTATGGTGCAGAGCGATCAAATAAAGTTCATTATAATCGCGTTGACGTAGGAATTCCTCAGCAACATGTAAAGGGAGTTGTTGAAATAAATGCGTATAAACCTACACATGATAAGTATTTTGCAGCAGTAGCATTGCAAAAATACGATAATAAAGAACAGTTTAAACAGCAATTAAATGCTGCTTTAGCAAAAAAGCCAAAAGGAAAAAGAGAAATTTTTCTTTTTATCCATGGGTATAATAATAATTTTGCAGATGGTACATTTCGTACAGCACAGTTTACACACGATTATTCTTTAAATGTTGTCGCTGTGCATTATTCTTGGCCTTCTGCCGGATCTGTTCCTCTTTATATTTATGATCGTGACAGTGCTAATTTTGCCCGTGACGGATTGATAGAGCTTTTAACGCTTATTAGTGAAACCAATGCTGATCAAATTTCGGTTATTGCACATTCTATGGGCAATTTTGTTATAATGGAAGCATTTAGAACATTAGCTTTACAGGGAAAATATAGGCCTATTCGTCGTATTACAAGTTTATTAATGGCTGCACCCGATATTGATGTTGATGTATTTGAGCGCCAACTTAATGATATAAAAAAACTTCCGCAGCCAACAGCTATTTTAGTATCCAGAACGGATAAAGCTCTCGCGGTTTCAGGACGTCTTACGGGTGGACATCATCGTGTGGGCGATGGCTCAGATATTGAAATGTTGCGTAAAAATGGAATAGCTGTTCTTGATTTCTCTCATGTGGATGGGGGAGCACACAATGTCTTTGCATCTTCACCAACGTTGATGGCTCTTTCTCGAGAAGGTTCTTTGGCTTCCACAATTATGCAAGGTACAGAATTGTCACCTAGTCAAGCCCTTCTTGCTGATGGTAGTAGTGTGTTGGAGAAAACAACACATCTTATCCTTTATACACCTGTACGTTTTCTCTCTCCACGGATTCCACGTTGATAGTGAAAAGAGAGAAGGAGCTCCATCAAATAATGTATTGGAGGTAATGTTTTTTAGCACTTTCTTTAGAATGGTTTTGTAAAATGAAAAATAAATAGCGGGATGAATGTAAAAAACAGTCATTAGGTGAGTTTGTGATGATCACACGGAAACGCTATGTTAATACGCCTACAGTTGTTGATTATTTATCTCATTCCGCAATTAAGTTGTTAGACATTCATGCTATGCTTGTGAAGGTGAGAAAAGGTGATATGGGGGAAAAACCAAATTTATTGCGTCAAATTGATTCTACAAAAAAACAGTTAGATGAGATAAGCCATGCTCTTATTTTAGAATATCGTAAACGCCAAGAAAATGAGCGTTTTTTAAAACAAATTCTGCTATCCATTTCTGATCAACTTTTTGCACTTAATAATGGTTTTAAGGAAACAGGGCGTCTTTTTTTTCAAGAAGTTAGAATACTTCAATCTCAGATGCAATGTTTATATGAGGGAAAGGAGAGGCTGCATTTGTTGAATAGCCAAGAATCTTTTTGTTCTCCGTCAAAGATTGATGAGGTCATTAAACAGTTACAAAAAGCACGAGAAAAGCTTATTCTTGAAAGCCCACATCTCTTTGAAAAAAGCACAAAAGCTAAACAATAAAAGTTCTTTAGTTGAGCAGATAGATAATTTGAATTTTACAGCAAACAACGCTGTTAGATAGAAGGCGATAACCTTTTTAAAGAAAAGAATTTGCTTTAAAAAATGAAACACATGTATTTTATAATCACACTCTTTATCGCATTAAAGCTTTAGAAGACTTTGGTTATATCTTTGCTAAAGTTAAGGCTGATGAATCAGGTGGCTTTATTGAAGAAAATGTTTGTGAAAAGAATTTACAAAAAACTTTCTGATTCTTTTAATAATAGCCCGCCGGATAATTTTGCCAATGTTATGAAGTTGTTAGTATATTCATTAGAAACTTAAATTTTAATATTTTCCTTGGTATAAATTAGCTGAATTTAAAGCATAAAAAAAGAAGTTTGATAAAAATAACATGTTTTGTAAATTCACGTTCATCTCTACCTTCTCTTGGATTTCAAAACACTCGGAAAATGAATAAGCTACACGTAATTAAAAAATATATGGTACCCCCAGAGGGTGGAGCGGGCTTTTGCAACAAGATTCAAGTTATGTAAATATGTGCAAGAGCTATTGATGCAGATAATTTTTTATGTTCCAATAAAAAATTAAGTATTAAAGAAAAAATCTCAAATCAGAAATTAAAGGTGATCTAAGAGGTGGACGAGAGGGGCGTTAAGTGAGGGCTATTCATTGGTTATCAGCATCATTCGTCAAGTCATCTTCACAGGGTAAATTATTGAGATGGGGCAGGGCTATGGTTGAATGTTCTAAAAGACAATACACGCTCTTGGTTTTTTCGCTATACGCACCACAATAAGCGCCGTGAAATGGGACTTGGTCCTGTTACGAAACTCTATTTAAAAAATTAGATGCCATACCAGCCGATCAAGAAGCGGCTGCTTTAATACGCTTACAGATTGAAAATTGTTGTGCGCCTGACATTGCAGTGTTGCGTTTTGCTTGTGTGGATGATTTAAAAAATCAATCGGATTATCAACGAAGTCAAGCTGCTTTTAATTGGTGTGAGGGGCGCTTAAAACCTCTTCATATTGGGCTTGACCGACGGCGCCAACATGTTTTTGGTGTTGATCTTGCCAGATCGGGCGATGCGACGTCGATTGTGGTGATGAAAGTGGGACAAGATTTGGTGCGCCGTGTTCGGTTTATGGTGGAATTGCGCAATACGCCGTTTGACCAACAAAGAGAAATTTTATTTTATGTGGTGAATAGTTTGCCGCGTTTGTTGGGGGGCGCTTTGGATGCACGGGGCAATGGGGCTTATTTAGCCGAAAAGACGGCGCAGCGTTATGGGGGGGCTTGTGAAGGAAGTACAATTGTCGCAAAGTTGGTATGGCAAAGAAATGCCGGCTTATTTAGAAGCTTTTGGGGATGGGCTAAACAAAGCCTTTCCAATTTTTGGCAATAGTTGAAGAGTTTTTTTGCCCGCGAAAAGCATCTCTGAGGGTGCCAAGGCTGGTATGGAACAAGCTGGGGAAGATTTAGCAAGTTGGATTGTCGATGGTTTTATGGGCACCATCTCACAATTGATGGATTTTTGTAAATCTTTGCCCTATCGCATTAAGGGGTGGATTGGGTCCATTAATTTAAGAGAGTTTTTGCCAAGTTTTTTGGGAGGCAAAACAACCATTCAACCGATTGCACAATTTGCGGGGGTGGGGCGTGCAAATTCCCCTTTCACAGAAGCAAAAGGCAAAGAGTGCTCCCCTATCACACACAATCAAAATGTCACGGTGCATGTCAATGGCGCCCGTGATCCTGTTGTCACTGGTCGTGCGGTTGCCCATGCCATTCAACGGGCACGCGCTAACGCTCTGCATGGCGGGACAGAATGATACGGGTTACAGAATAAGGGAAAAGACGGCGTGCTGGAAAGAACACAATGAGGGGAGGGATGAAGTGCTAGGAGGGCGCAATGGTAGGAGAGATGCAATGATACGTTTCGAAAGAGATGACGTGCTGGAAGGGATACAATCAATGGGAGGGAGCCTATGAGAGATCCTTTGATGATGTTAGGACCGCATCAATTTTATGTGGATTGGCTGAATTTCCAATCTTTTGAAGAAGAGTTTTCTGCCTCATGGGTTTGTATGGAGCGTTTTGGCAAGGCACCCAGTTTGCAATTTACCGGTTATGGC
>NZ_JBHIOH010000027.1:0-1807 GCF_042195375.1 Bartonella sp. CL100XZDX
CACACGGGTTGCCCCCTATGATGAGATGTGGCGCTATTTTCAACGGGTGCTCTCCCTTGACCGTCTCATGCAATTAGAGCGCATTAAAAGCAATGTAGACTCTAAAGAACCAGTCGCCAAAAAAGGCATGTTTGCTGATCCCTTTTTAGATGACTCTTACAGAGATGAAGGCTTTCAACAAACGGGGGCTGTAGGCAATGGCATTTTGCAACTTGCCATTGACCCAACATTCTATACTGCTCCTTTAAAAGCGCCTGTCACCCTTGACTGGACAAATGAAGTGATCATTGCGCAAGAGTTGACAACGGCTTGCGAAAAAATCAACCCCTATCAAAATTTTGCACCCCTGCCTGGTACAGTAACCCTCACACCCGCAACAGACTTTTGGCACGAACAGCGCACCGATTGGCTCTCCGGTATCACCAATCAAATCATCATGGGCAGGAACCGTGGGAGAAGCATTCGTAAAACAGAAGTGCGTGATGACTTGGTGAGTGCAACCCAAGAGCAAATCGATTTTTTGAGACAAATTACTCTTCACTTTAAAATTGAAGGTTTTGGCAGTAGCGAAATCTTGGAAAGTCTTACCTTTGATGGTGTGAATGTTTTACCGAATTATCCCCTTTTAGCCAATTCTTATGGCGCCATTGAGGGCACTTTTAAGATTCCACAAAACATTACCGCTGGCACAAAAAATGTTATCGCACAAGGCAGAGGTGGAACCATTGCAACGGGGCTTTTTACCGGTCAAGGTGTGATTGATGTGAAGGTCATGCGGCGTACCACCACGGTGAAGATCTGGACGCAAGTGGACCCACAAGCGCAAGTCTTTACCCCTGATGAAACACGGCAAATAACGGGGATTGACTTTCATCTTTGCAAAATCGGTAATCAAAACCATGATTTGGTGATTGATTTGGTCACCACTGAAAACGGTTATCCCACCGCCGATATTCAAGCGCAAAGCTTTTATTCTATGAAGGGCGCAAAGGCAGGTTGGGTAGAAGCACGCTATGATGTACCACTCCTTGTGATGGATGACCGTCTCACCGCCTTTGTGATTAAAACCGATGATAGTAATCATTCTGTCTCTTTAGCAAAGCTTGGGGATTTTGATGCAGAACACCAGAGATATGTCTCAAGCCACCCTTATGTAACGGGACCACGCTTTTCTTCTGTCAATGCACAGACATGGACCGCGCATCAAGATGAGGCTTTAG
The DNA here is from genome assembly GCF_042195375.1 of Bartonella sp. CL100XZDX. Taxonomy (NCBI): domain Bacteria; kingdom Pseudomonadati; phylum Pseudomonadota; class Alphaproteobacteria; order Hyphomicrobiales; family Bartonellaceae; genus Bartonella; species Bartonella sp. CL100XZDX. The sequence goes on from NZ_JBHIOH010000027.1 coordinate 1,221, forward strand.
CCTTTCGCGTGTTGGCGGCACGCTACACACAAACAGAAAAAACCATTGATCTTGGCACTTTTGATCTTGTGGACTGCTCTGATTTGCAAATACGCGCAGCCATTGAATTGCCTTCAAGTGAGTGTTCTGTCATCTTTGAAATTGAAAGAAATAACGGCACGGTTTACCAACTCCTACCCTTTCAATTGCTCAGTCTTACCGAATATATCAGTGAAAAGGTAAAGCTTCGCGCCATTCTCAAAGGGACAGAGAAGCTCTCACCTGTTTTGTTTGCTCCTGTTCAATTGATTGCGGGGAAGATCCATAAGGAAGCCACTTATGTCACGCGTGCTTTTGCCTTTGGGGAAAAGGCAAGGTTAACGAGCTATATCAAAACCTTTTTACCGGGCGGTGCAACCTTTTCACTGGAGATGCAACTGGATGATGGTGCTTTCACCCCTTTGAAACTCGAGGAAACAGAACAACTCGCTGAGCCGCTTTGGACAGAGCGCAAATTTGTAAGCAGCGACAAAGGCGCCAAACAAGCGCGCTTAAAACTCACGCTTACCGGTGGACCGGCGGCACGGTCAATGGTGAGCGATTTTGGC
>NZ_JBHIOH010000028.1:0-1978 GCF_042195375.1 Bartonella sp. CL100XZDX
CTTTAATTTCTATAAGAGTGTTCATAAGAATTCCTTACTATTTAGATGTTTCTTAATGACACTTTTAAAAAGTGCCGGGTGCTAAGAAACACGGTAGTAAGTCCGTCGTTATGCTTTTCCCAAAAGGGTATTGTATAGCGTAACTACACCCGACAAGATCATTATATGCGTGTAACACACAATGAGTCAAAGCCTTTAAACGTGCGGAGAAGAGATTGTTTCGTAACCAAATCCGCTTACTATTAAGGTGTTTCTTAGGCACCTGATTCGATTATTCATATTGTCGTCACATTGTCAAGCTGCTTTCGAGATTTTTTACGTTTTTACTAATTTGACTTATCTATCTTCTTCATCCATATGGATAACGCCTTCGCCTTCGTCGCATGCGTTTTGTGGTGCGTTTGGATCAAGGGTATCGTCCTTGTCTGGTGTGGTGTTTGCAACGTTTCCAGCTGTGTCTTCTTGGGCTTCATCAAAAAGTTCGCACTCTATTTTTGTGGTGTACCCACCCGTTTTATCAAGTTTGTGTTTAACGCTCTTGATGCGCCATTCTGCTGGAATATAGGGGCGGAAAGGGGGCTCTTGAACAAGTTTTGCTTCTGCTTGTACAAACGGATCACCACCGATATCACATGAGAAAGAAGACTTACCGCGTGATGATTTATTGCGATAAGCAGCAATGGCTGCAACAGCCTCTGATTGGTTATGGTAGGTGTATTTGAGTTCATGAAACGGCGGATTACCAACTTTGACTTCTTTTTTTTCACCACTGCGTAAGTCATGATAGGTTGCGAGAACACCGCCTTTCTTCTCTTTGTCTTCTTCTTGCTTTTCCGATTCTTTTTCTGCTTTTTCTGATTCAGATGATGATGCTCTGTCACTGTTATCCATATGGATAAAGTTTTCATCATCATCAATCTCTTCTGGCTCTCGTGCATCAGCGGCGGCTTTTTGATCATCTCCTGCATTTGTTGCTAAGCCGTTTGCTGCTCCTGCTTCATCACGCGCACTGTATTTAAAATCCCAAGAGGTACAATGTTTCTCATGAATAACTACTATGGGGAGTGTTTCACCAGTGATGGCTTTGCCTTCCCCCCGTCTAGCCAAAACAAGCTTGCCATCAACGGGTTTTGCTACCGCATCATAGTCTTCTGCAAGGCGCGTAGCAAAAGCCATATCACTTTCCGATGTTTGATCAATGTGACGCACAACAATTTTAGCAAGAGCAGGGTCAACTTTTGGTGTATAGCCATTGCGCTCTGCTATCTCTTGAACAATACTGCCAAGGGTTTGTTGGTGATAGGATTGGCTTTTGGGTGTTCTATAAGACGTATTCATAGAGGCGGCGCGCCCTGTTACACTTAAGCTTTGGGGTGGGCTGCTTACAGAGATTTCATCAATCAGATAGGATCCCATATCGCGGTTTTTGCCGCCTTCATAGCCAAGTGTTACGGAAATGATTGTTCCGATGAGAGGAATATCGAGAAAGCCGTTATCACTGTCACGGGCGCGGTCATCAAGTTCTATAGTGATGCGGTTACTTTTGTTTTCTGCTTCATCGGTAATTTCAATTGATAAAACATAATCCATGAGCGTTTTGGTGATGTCTTCTCCATTTGCCAGAACCATGCAAAAAGGTTTCATGATTTGCTACCCCAAATTCTGATCACTGGTGTGGCTTTCGGATAGGGGAGGGTTGGTAAGAGTATCGTGATACCTGCTTTTAAAATGGGTCCATAGTCTGCAAGACCAAAATTTGCTGCATAAACGCATTCAACAGCAAGGGCTTGTTGACCCTTTGCATAGTATCTCCAGCAAATGGCATCAACCATATCACCATCTTTGGTTACGTAAAGATCACTCATAGCTCTTCACCATATTCTCTCAACTTTATTGTAAATTCTTGTTTTTTTGGGGTGCCATTATGATGAAAAACGCTTTGTTTTTCCTCTACAGAAAGAATGACAAACTTACCTAA
>NZ_JBHIOH010000029.1:0-1781 GCF_042195375.1 Bartonella sp. CL100XZDX
AGGTTTGGAACATAAGGTGTCAGTTCACCAAGCCCGTATTCTTCAATCAACCACGGCAAAAAGCGGGGAGGGCGCGTGATTAATTTTGCGCGTGAAATCCCCAAAACAGAACCATCAATATCTTGATGAAAGTCGCAAGCATCGGCAAGGCGCTTTTCAAATTCTGTCGCGTTTGTGGGAAGGAGGAAACCAACCATTAGCGCACACGCCCTTTGAAGTTTAAGGTGATTTTTCCAATCGATAAAATTTCTTCATCACAAACCATACTGTCTTGTGTTGGGGTAATGGCAATCACTTTTTGGACACCAGAAATCATTAGTTTTGAAATCCACCACGAGAGGCTTAATTCACGACCAATGGCTTGTTCTTGTCTCCATGCTGCTCTTAAATTTGCTTCCATTGTCGTGAGAATTTTCAAAGATGTTTCCGGCAACAGCCAAACATCTGCTTCTAAGTCCAGCACTTTTTTGACAGCCGCATGCACAATGATGGTATCATTGGTCATGATGATATTTTTTCTGTGAAGAGCTTGTGAAACTGTTTGTAAGAGATCTTCAGAGGCTGTCCCTTCTTCATTGTTGCCAAAAACAGCAACATAGATGGTTGGGTTTTTGCCTTTACGATAGATAATCGCATCTTTCACACGGCTATCGGCTGTTAAGGCGATAAGCTTGTAATAGGGTTCTGTTCCACTTCCGTTTCCCCCACGGGCATGAAGCTGTATGCGTTCACGATATCTCTCGTCACTTTCACCCTCTATGCGGGCAATACCATGCCAGTTTCCTAAAGCATCAAGGGATTCTCCAGTGGCAAAATCAAGAATGTTGTTGCGTGCCGCTTCGTTAATACGCTGTCTTAAAAGCAACTCTCGATAGCTAAAAGCCTCAATGACTTTTACAGCCGGATCACTTTCAAGAATGGTATATTCAGGCAAAAGCTCTTTTAAATGGGCAAGAGCAGCAGCGCGTATTTCTTCAAAAGAAAGTTCTGTGATGATTTCCGGTTTTGCAAGTACTCCATTCATTTTATCAGTAATCCTTCCATGGTAATGGGCTTACCGGATGGCAAATAAATGCCTTCAAAGGACAAAGAAACTTGTCCAGCATCAACCATTTTAAAATCAATTTTTTTCAGTTTAAAACGCGGTTCCCACTTATCTAAAGCCTCAGCAACAGCAGCATAAAGGGCAACAGCAAAAGCATTATTAACCGGTGCATCAATGAGTTCCGCAACACGTGAACCATAGTCACGTCGCATTACACGCAAACCAATCCGCGTTGACAAAATATCAAGGATTGATTGGCGTAAATGATCAATGCCGGTTAATGGCTTTCCCGTTGTACGGTCCATTCCACTGTTCAATTGGGACCTCCAGTCATCGAGCCACCAGGGGAAACACCACCATGAACATGGGTTGCTCCTACATTGGTGTCGTTATGCTTTAGTCCACTTGAATGAATGGAAACATTATTCCCAGAATGAAGAGAGATACTATCATTCGAATTCAGAGAAACGCCACCACCTGCCTTCAAAGAGATGCCGCCTTTTGCGTTTAAATTTATATCGCTTTTTGAAACAATCTTTATGCCTTCCGGTGCGGTAAGCTCTAGATTCCCACCATCACCTTTTAGTGACACACCATCAGCGATTGTCAGGATAAATTTTCCACCTGATTTGATATGAATTCCATAAGTATTTTGTTCATCATCATATTCAAGGCTGGTTCCATCGGGGTATATCGTTCGGTGAATGCTGCCTTTATCGGCTGCTTGATTAGCATC